>JALWFJ010000106.1 GCA_027036495.1 Thermoproteales archaeon | reverse complement strand
ATATTCTTGATAACTTTCGCGAACATCCTTGCTATAATTGTGGCATCTTCCTCGCTGAAGACAGGACTAACAAGAAGCGTCAACACTCGCTCACACACATACTCAACGTTTGGTAGTTTGAGCCTAGCGTAATCCGGAATGTCCTTAGCACATCTCCAGGGACAGAGAGAGTCATGTGCACTATACTTGGCAAAGATTGGTAGTCTGTAGAGTGGGTAAGGGTAAGAGACCGTGAATATCTTGAGTCCAGCTTGGTGAAGCTTCTCTAACACGTAGTCTCTGGACTTGCCAATCTTGTCCAGATTGAGAAGCATCTGTACAAGGTTCCAGCAAGGTCTAGAACACGGTAGTCCACGAGGTACAGTAACATACTCAGACAGCGTTCTTTCAATCTCCTCGATGAACGTCTTAGCAAATCTTCTCCTTCGTTCTACAAGGTCGTCTATCAACTCAAGCTCAGCTACACCAAGTGCTGCATTTAGTTCGCTCATCCTGAAGTTGAACCCAAGCAGCTCATGGTAATACTTCTTCGTCTCTCCATGGTTTACTATCATTCTCGCTCTCTCTGCAACATCATCTCTATCAGTAACTACTGCTCCACCTTCTCCAGTTGTTATGGTCTTGGTTGGGTAGAAGCTTAGACAAGAAGCATCGCCGAAGGTTCCAACTTTCTTACCTCTATACTCTGCTCCTAGTGCTTGAGCACAGTCCTCCACTAGGAGCACTCCCCTCTCCTTGCATATCTTCGATATCTCGTCTATTCTTGCTGGGACACCACCCACGTGTACTACCATCACTGCTGTGGTATCCGGTGTAAGCTTCTTCTCTAGGTCTACAGGATCTATGCCTAGAGTCTCAAGCTCGATATCCACAAAGACTGGGACAGCGTTTGCGTAGAGCACTGAGGTCGCTGTGGCAACGAACGTGAATGCTGGGACAAGAACCTTGTGACCTGGACCAATGCCTAGAGCCTTCAGGGCAACCAAGAGAGCTGTGGAGCCACTTGAAGTGGCTATCACGCTTCTTGCTCCAAGATACTTTGATAGAAGCTCCTCAAACTTAGCAACATATCTTCTGCAGGTACCTGCAAGGAGACCTGAAGAGAGCACGTCTGAGATGTACCTTATCGCGTTCTGGGGAATGTATGGACGATAGGTGTACTCAACCCCTTTCTGCATCGTCAGCTTCCTGTAGTCTTATTTAGGAGGTTATATAGCGTGTCCACTATGGGTCTCGTGACACTATAGCCAAGCTTACACACATCATACACTATTGCTCCAAGCTTGGTCAAGAAATCTGCTAGCTGAGGATTGGTGCTGTTCAGCGACTTTATCACTGAGCTTGTAAATCCCTGAACTTGAGGAGAGCTGAGCACGAGATAGCCTACCGACAGCAGCAGTAACACGAGTATTATCCCAAACACAATCTTGAGTGCAGTCATCACAGCACCCATAGGCGAATTCTAGGAGAGTTCACCTCAGCTCAGAGTTAATAATGTACCTTTCACTGTGAATCTCTACCTGGGTGATGACATTCCCCTCTCTGACAAGCTGATGAGGAGACCAACCACTGACTCTCAGCAACCCTAGTGATCATCACTTGTCAGTCTGCTTGGGACTCATCACTCCTAAGTAGTGTCGAGAGAGGAAAGGGATATAAGTGGTAAGCACGAGAGAAATCGGAGGTAGAGCCGCCGTAGCTCAGCCTGGGAGAGCACCCGGCTCATAACCGGGGGGTCCCGGGTTCAAATCCCGGCGGCGGCACCAACATAAAAAACAATTTAACCATCCATGAGTACTTCAACGCGCACGAAGCATGTCCTCACCTAGTGTTAGGTCTAATACGCAGAGAGTCCTCGTAGAGCAGGAGGTCATGGAGCGACTCTCTCAACTCTACAGGGTTCTTCCTAAGTCTCTCGTGGACACGCTCTTGAACAAGGTTAGAGACCTCATGCAACGAGGAGTAACACTGAGCGAGGAGCAGGTAGAGAACATAATGAAGCTTGCCATTGCATCGTACTACAGAACTGTCGTTGATCCTGGTGAGGCTATTGGCGTCGTGACTGCGCAGTCAATCGGTGAGCCCTCCACGCAGATGGTCCTCAGATCGTTCCACTTTGCCGGTCTAAGAGAGTTCTCTATGGCTCTCGGTCTCCCAAGAATGATAGAGATAGTTGATGCACGTAGAAAGCCATCAAGACCAATAATGACCGTGTACCTGACTGGAGAGTATGCAAAGAGCTGTGAGAAGGCTCTAGAGGTTGCAAAGAAGATTCAGCTAGTAACGATAGAGAACGTGTCGAGGTCAGTCAACATAGACTACATATCTGGAACAATCGTGGTTGAGCTTGATCCTGAGCTACTCAGGTACTGGGGCTTAACCATAGGCGACATCAAGAAGGCTCTCGACAAGCTTCGTGGAAAGGGTGCAGAGGTCAGAATAGAGGGCTACACTATCACGGTGACGCTACAGGAGATAGATCCAATAAAGCTGAGACGAGTTAGAGACAAAATACTTCAGACAAGGCTAGGAGGTATAAAGAACATTAAGAAGGCTGTCGCGAAACAGGAAGGTGATGAGTGGGTAATAAAGACGGAGGGCACGAACCTCGAGGCAGTCTTGCTTGTCGAGGGAGTAGACCATCGCAGAACGATCACAAACGACATCCACGAAGTAGCCGAGGTCCTAGGAATTGAGGCTGCCAGAACAGTCATAATGAACGAGCTGAAGAAGGTTCTAGACGAGCAGGGTCTAAGCGTGGATCTCAGACACATAATGCTGGTTGCAGACGTGATGACTTGGAGCGGAAAGGTTAAGCAAGTTGGGAGACATGGAGTAGCTGGAGAGAAGGAGAGTCCACTAGCTAGAGCAGCATTTGAGGTAACAATTAGGAACCTCGTTGAGGCCTCTCTGAGAGGCGAGGTAGAGAGGTTTAGAGGAGTCGTTGAGAACGTTATTGCTGGCAAGTACATTCCCGTAGGTACAGGAATGGTCGAGCTACTAATGGAGTATGAGTAGCCTCTAGGTATCTGTGACAAAATCCTTAAAAACATCTATACTCGACTGACCACTGCCAGTATGGTTGATCTTTCAAGAGAGTTGAAAGTAGCAATAAACACTGGCAAGGTCATACTTGGAAGTAGACGCACAATAAAGTCGATACTGAGAGGAGAAGCAAAGTTGGTGATCATCGCAGCAAACGCTCCACCAGACATAAAATCCGACATTGAGTACTACGCTAGACTTGCACAGGTGAACGTGATAACCTTTCCAGGATCAAGCTGGGACCTAGGTGCCGCCTGTGGAAAGCCATTTAAGGTCAGTGCACTTGCAATAGTGGATCCAGGAGAGAGCAGCATAATGGAGCTAGTGAGATAAGACATGTGTCCCAGTATCAGACTCACAGAGGAGGAACTCAGATATGCTGTGCTCTTTGAGAAGGTCACAGGCATAGTCCCCATAGACACGGTGATCGATGAGCAGTATAACCGGATAATATTCATAGTAGACAAGGGGTTTGCACCTCTAGCTGTTGGGAGAGGAGGAGTCAACATAAAGAGGCTAAGAGAGCTCATAGGAAAGGACGTTGAGGTCGTTGAGAAGGGAGACACTCCAGAGGAGCTGATAAAGAACTGTCTATATCCAGCAAGAGTGCTTGCAGTAAAGATAGTTAAACTACCATCAGGCAAAGCCGCAATCGCAACAGTACATCCAGATGATAGAGCCATAGCCATAGGTAGACAGGGACGTAACATAAACAGAGCAAAGCTGCTTGCTAAGCGCTACTTCGACATCGATAAGGTAATATTAGCCTAGGGAAGGCTTTTAAAAGCAGTCAACAAGTGAAGCAAGAGCATGCCAGGTAAAAAGAGTCCAGCTGGACTATTTGCAGCAAGGAAGCTTAGGTTAAAGCGAAAGAAGTTCAGGTGGAGCGACATATACTACAAGAGGAGAGTTCTGAGGTTCGCAAAGAAGTTTGACCCACTTGAGGGGGCACCAATGGCTAGAGGAATTGTGCTTGAGAAGGTAGGTATTGAGGCTAGAAAGCCAAATGCTGCCGTGAGAAAATGTGTGAGAGTACAGCTGGTGAAGAATGGGAAGATAGTTACCGCATTCGTGCCCTATGACGGTGGACTAAACGTAATAAATGAGCATGACGAGGTCATAATTGAGAGAATAGGTGGACCTGAAGGTAGAGCCTATGGCGACCTGCCAGGTGTGAGATTTAGAGTGGTCATGGTCAATGGTGTGAGCTTAAAGGCGATTCTTGAAGGCAAGAGACAGAAACCAATGAGGTAGGACAGCTAGCCTCTCTACAAAGAGGTTATCCCGATACCTTAACTGGTTGTATAAGCCCCTAGAGACTTCCTATATACCGGCAGGTTCATCAATGCTATGTGCGTCCTTCCACTGTAGAATTTTGTTTTTACTCCCCTTGAGCTTAGTCTCTGTTCAACTTCCTCTGCCGTCAGCTTTTCTGGATTGTACTTTTTGCTTCCAATGATGAAGTTGCATGCGTACCCAAATGATGGTATCCACACGTTATACTCCTTAATTATTGGGAACACCTTCTTGATTGAGTTTAACACCTTCTCATATGTCTGCTCGTAGTAGAAGGATGATCCGGCCTGTGTTACCATGATTCCGTCGTCTCTCAGTTTCTCGTAGACCTTCTGGTAGAACTGTTCTGTGTAGAGGTCCTGCGCAGGCTCTGATGCGTATGGGTCTGTTAGGTCGAGTATTATTATGTCGAACTTCTTGTCTGTCTTCTCTATGAACTTCTTTCCGTCTTCTATTATGACTTTTGCTCTCTTGTCATTAAATGCTCCTTGGTGATGATTCTTGAGGTACTCTTTTGAGAGGTTTACTACGTCCTCATCTATGTCTACCATTACGGCTTCTTGCACAGTGTTGTGCTTTAGAGCTTCTCTTAGGGTTGCGCCTTCTCCGCCACCTATTATCAGCACGTCACGTGGTTCAGGATGTGTTATCATTGCTGGGTGGACGAGAGACTCGTGATATATGTGCTCATCGATCTCCGTTGACTGAACAAGCCCATCAAGTACAAGTGCTCTTCCATACTCTGGCAGCTCGACTATCTCTATGTTCTGGTACTTGCTTCTCTTTCTCACAAGGACTGTCCTAAGCTTAATTATCATGTAGGTGTCGTAAGAAACTGGTTGTACTACTGCTAGACCAACCAGCGTGTACTGCATATCAAACCCAGCATGCAACATGACCCTTTTCAGCTTCATGTGTAAGGGTTCTAAAGACAGGACATAGGCTTAAAACAAGAGTGCTCAATGAGAAAGAGGCTCTACGTCGAGACTTATGGATGCTGGCTTAACAAGGCGGACACAAACATAATGATACAGGAGTTTCTTAGAAGAGGCTATGTTCTAGTAAGCAGCCCAGAGGAGGCCGACGTCATACTGATAAACACGTGTGCAGTCAGGGGGGACTCAGAGATCAGACAGCTTAAGCGGATGAGAGAGCTTGCATCTAGGCTGAGAGATAAGTTCTTCATAGTTGCAGGCTGCCTTGCTAAGATCAAGATAAGAGAAATTCAGAGAATCTTTAACAAGTGTATCATAGTTGATCCAAACAGTGTCGAGGATGTTGACAAGGTTGTGAGTGCCGTTGAGAGAGGTGAGGCAGGTAAGGTGTTTCTGAGAGAGGATAGACCTATGTGTAAGCTTCCCGACTACATTCCTGAGCTGCATGGACACATATATGTTGTGCCGGTGCAGGTTGGATGCCTCTGTTCCTGCACATTCTGTGTCACCAAGATTGCACGACAAGTATCTGGGAGGGTTAAGAGCTATCCTCTAGAGCTCATTGTTGAGCACGTGAAGAGGGCTGTCAAGAGAGGTGCAAGAGAGATCTACATCACTGGCCAAGATGTTGCATGTTATGGTTTTGATCGCGGATACACGCTTGTTGAGCTTCTTGAGCGCATACTGAGAGAGGTCGAGGGCACATACTTCATAAGGATAGGAATGTCTGAGCCGGAGGCTTACAGCAAGATAGTTGATCAGATCCTTGACCTGATGAAGAGCGATGAGCGTATCTACAGGTACTTTCACATACCTGTGCAGTCAGGAAGCGACAAGATACTTCGTCTAATGAGGAGAAGATACACGGTGGATGAGTACAGGGAGCTCGTGAGGAAGATCAGAAGGACGTTCCCCGAGGCATGCATAGTGACAGACATGATTGTTGGGTTTCCTGGAGAGACTGAGGAGGACTTTGAGCTCTCGCTCAAGCTGATACTGGAGCTAGAGTTTGACAAGGTTCACGTAGCGAGATTCAGTCCAAGACCCTTCACTGAGGCTGAGATCATGGAGAGACAAGTCCCGGACAGAGTAAAGAAGGAGCGAAGTAGGAGAATGGTTGAGATTGCTAACGCTGTCTCGCTTCAGAGGAATAAGACATTTGTAGGTAGAGTGCTACGTGCAGTCTTGAGCACACCAGAGCCTAAGGGAGATGGAGTTGTTGCTAGACTGCTCAACTATAAGCCAGTCATCTTGAAGGGAGTCAGACGAGACTTGCTGAGTGCAGTATGCAAGGTCGCGATAACTGATGCGACACCTGTGAGTCTCAGAGGAGAGCTAGTAGAGATCGAGATTAAGCCCAGCATAGAGCCTGCAAGGTACAGGGAGATTGCCATGCTTGAGGAAGATGCAAGCTGAGGTCGTAGTGGTGGTCAGACTATCAGAGAGACATCTAGGTAACCTAGAGAGAGCACTAGCAAGAGTGTTCCCAGAAGACTACCGGTCAATAGCAAGCTACATTAGATGTATATTTCCTAGGGCAAGTCCCTTCTCACATGTTGCAGAGAGCATCAAGGGCGACGTAGTGGGCTTCGTTGTGAGCATACTTGAGGATAGATGGACTGGACACGTGCTGTATCTTGGAGTGATCCCAGAGTACAGGCGTAGAGGAGTTGGAGAGAAATTACTATGCTTAACGTTGCTTGACCTCTTTAAGCTAAGCAGCACCTCAAAGGTGTACCTGGAGGTTAGCACTGAGAATAGGGCAGCGATAAACCTGTACCTGAAGCTTGGATTTACCATAACTAGGCTAGTCAAGAGATACTACGCTAATGGCAGTGACTGCTACATAATGACTCTTCTACGTGCAACATATGAGGAACGCATCAAGGATGCATGCATCAAGTCCCTATGTCAAGGACTGGATCTACAATCTCAGTTATCTTCCTTATGAGAGAGTAGGCAGCAATCTTGCTTGTCCTAGGATTAAGCTCGCTAGGAACGTTCTCAAGTCTAACAAAGGCCTTACCGAGGTTGGACTCAATCTCCATCTCGTGAACGTTCATGGAGACTCCAGGATCTGCAACAACTCTACACCAGATCTTGTCCAGCTGAAGACCAGACGCAATCACGACCGTGGCATAGATGTTGACATTTCTTGGATACCTTCTCACGGCCTCAACAACACTGCCTTCATACAGCACCTCCTCCCTCGACACTCCCGATAAACCAAGAGCATGTGGAGGCTTTCTCGTTGTTAGTAATATCTTCCTGAGTCCATGAAGAGCATGCGTCTTAACTAGATCTACTCCACCTATCGCACCACTTGGCACATGTAGCTGGGTTCCAGCATTTCTACACCTGAGAAGAAGCTGCTCAAAGAAGTCTACATCCACAAATGCACTGACACTCATTATAACTATGTGCCTAGTCTTGCCTACAAGTAGGGGTACATACTCCCTAACAGCTTCAGGAGACGCAGCCTCAACAACTATGTCTGGACAAGACTCAATCAAGACCTTCAAGTCTGACGTGACCTCTGGTCTTACTCTCTTAAGCTTAGAGACAAACTCCCTCGAGCTCTCAACATTGCGGTCAAGCACTACATGCACCTCGGCTATGGGATTCTCGTCAAGGTACGTGAGGAGCGTCTTACCAATGGCTCCACATCCAATCAAGGCTATCCTCAACATACAAGACCACTCTCTAGACCTGGACTGAGAAAAAGACTTATCTCAATGCAAGTGTAGTAGGAGACCAAGCTGATGAGCAGCTTTCTCACTGATAGCTGATGAGTCACTCCCTAACTGAAGCGAGAGAAGGTAGCTATGATAACCCTCGGTGAGGCTACAAGTCATGGTGGAGATGGAAAGAGAGCAAGAGAGAAAAATTGTCTGTCCTAAGTGCCTTTCGGAGAATATCTCTAGAGAGACTTTGAGTAGACACTTCAAGCAGAGTAGAAGTGAGGTTTCTCGTCGCTTTCCGAGAAGGAGCAATGTTAGAGAAAGAAAATGTCTCTGTCCCTTATGCCTACAGAGAGAGGTCTAGAGCTAGGCTTACCTGCGCTCAATATACTGCTTTAGCTAGCAGGTTACCTTTAGCTGGAAGGGATACAGTAACATGAACTCGTACTCCTCTTCCTCTGTCACTAGTGCTGCCTCTGCCATGTTCCTTAGCGCGTAGTCCACGTCTATCAAGTCTCTCAGCGATATGACTCCTAGTGGTCTATCCTCGTGATCCACTATCACTATGTGCTTTACCTGGTGTTTCTGTATCAGCTCTATTGCCTTGTGGAGAGGATCATCTTCGCGGACCTTCAGTACTGGCCTAGATGCAACCTCCTCAGCCTTAGTATCTGGACCTAGTCCCTGAGCTACGTACCTCACGAAGTCTCTCTCAGATATCACTCCATACACCTTGCCGTTCTCGTCAACCACGACGACAAGACCAATGTTGTGCCTTAGCATCTTCTCTGCGACCTCTCTTAGGCTAGCACACTTTTCGACAGTCACCACAGGGCTCTTCATTAAGTTACGAATTCTCATTATGTAGAACACGCAGAATTGACATCTTTAAAGTGTTTCGAAGATAAGTACCAAGCACCTACTAGAACGAGAGGACTCGCTGATGATGATCCCTCTGGAGAGCTGAGAAGACTGATGAGACCCGCTTTGACTGAATGTCTACTCGGTCCAGGCTTGTCGGAGGATGCCTCCTGGCTTAGGAGCTAGCAGTCCTCTGGAGGCTCAACCTCGTACACTCGCTCTCCTCTCACGGTTCTAGGTGCTAGCCAGTCAACTAGCTGTCTAGGCCTATTGCACTCCACTATTATGGTTATTGGACCAAGAGGACTCTCCTTAGTCTCAGTCACAAACGATAAACGTCCCATATATGCGGCTTGTTTATGTACATGAAAGACTATCTTGTTCTCCTCTACTAGACCTCTAAGGAGAACTGAGCGAGCACTATCCTCGATCTCTTGACTCCTTATGAGCTCTCTGAGCTTCATTAGTGCTCTATAGCTACGTGCTGAGGCAACAATGTACGTCTTATCACCGACGTCCTCTATGTTAATCACTGTTGGTGACACTATGTTGAGAATCGCCTGCTTCACCTTCTCAGGGTCCTCGCTTGGTCTAACCTCTGCCCACACTGTTATCTTCATCGAGAGAGCAGTAACTTACGTAGATCCTGAATAACTCTTTCCACGTCGGTCACTAGGTCAGCAATATCATCATGATCATTCAACAGTATCTTGTCTGCGTATGCGATCAACTCTGTAAGACCATACGCTGACTCTCTGAGATCTCTCAGGAGCACGGTACGCATACCTACATCGTCTAGTCTTCCTCTAGCTTGTAGCCTTCTCTCTCTTGTTGGCCTAGACGCAGCTACATACAGTATGTACGGACTTGCATGCAGCTTCTCACAGAGCTCCTGAACCTCCTCTATGCTCCTGACCCCCTCCACTATCAAGATCTCATGCTTTGTGTCTCTCAGCTTCTCAGCAAGCCTTGAAGCTACTGCTCTCCTACCCTCCCTGACTCTGAGCATAGATGCAACCTCGCCTGGATCCCTTCCTACTCTCTCTGCCTCCTCCCTAACAACATCTCCAAGAGAATACACAGGTACGCCAAGCTTCTCGCCAAGCAACTTCGCTACTGTAGTCTTTCCGGACAGAGGTAGGCCAGCAACAAGTACTAGTAGTCGCTGCACATGCTTCACGAGGAGAAAGCTAGATTTATTACTCTCCTCACGTGGTCTAGAGACGTCACAGTTCTGAACCCACGTGAGTCGAAGTGAGTCCTAGACGCGTCTATGCCTAGGGAAAGCAAGAGATCTACTATCTTGCTAGCACTCATCTCTCTACCAAGCCTTCTACATGTCTCGCTAGAGGTGTAGTAGATCTTGTGACTCAGGGGAGCCTCCTCATACAGTGACTCTATAAGGTTAGTGAGCTTCTGCGAGTGAGCATATGTGTACTCACTGTATACTTCTCGTACAGCCTTCATGAAGTTCAGGTCAACAAGCTTCCCAACCCACAGAGGGCCATACAGCTCTCCTCTGAGGCTTGCAGTGCTTACAGGCACTGGATATGAGGTCATCAAGGCTCGCTCACCGCTCTCTCTGTCATAGACTAGATATCCGAGATTGTCTATAGTCTCTCTAGCATCAGCTCGATCCTTTCCAACTAGCAGAAACACCCTATAGTAATGACCCTCATAGTAGGCTATTAGTGGCTTCACACCATAGTCAAACTCTAGAGCTATACGTGCAATAGCTCCAACAAGTATCCGTATCCCAACCTCACGGCTGAAGGAACTTGACTGTATAGGTCTGGCTCCATATCTACGAATGCACTTCTGAGGATGTCTACCCATTAGGACTCCTACATCAGTAGCCGTAACGCTGAGTAAGCCACCATGTCTGATTAACCTAAGTGCTGCATGGAGAAACTGTATTGGCGAGCCAAACGGGTCGATGTCTATGACGTTTACTGGATATCTCTGCCTGAGCTCCAGCATTAAGGTGCTTGCATCAGAGTTGTGCAGCTCGACCATGTCCTGAATTCCATGTAGGTCAACATTCTTCTTCATCACGTAGAAGGCTCTCTCATCAATGTCGTTCATTATGACCTTCTTGACGTTCTTGACCTCAAACAGGTAGCGAAGACCTCGAATACCTGTGCCAGCAAGAGGCTCACACACGATCAGCTCATCTACGTCGAAAAACCTCCTATATGCCTCAGTCACAATTATGGAGAAAGTCCTACACAGAGTCATTGCGGGATTGTAGAATACAGGTGCATGTGCTGGCTCTATCTTTCTCCCTACCCTGTACTTCTCTAGGTTTGGGACGTAGGCCTTCGTCAAGCCTTCCTGTACTAGCACAAGCTCCTCATCAGGAATAACGTGCCTCAGAGACATCAAACCTGTAAGCCTAGTTGGGCTAGTTCCCGTTTATAAGAGTCTGGGCATCTAGGACCTCGGCAACCCTCATAGCCTCTTCCGTGTCCTCGCGACGTGGAACAATAAGGTACCTCTCCTTCCCACTTGAGACAGCAATATGTGCGTGAGACCTCTTCAGCTTGTAAGCCTCGGTCACGTTGTCTAGAGAGTACTTCTCCTCGAGCTCTCTAGAGTCAACTCTTCTTGACTGTAGAAACAGTGAGTGATGCTCTAACTTTGGCTCCAGAGGAACCTCCTCGAGAACGTCCTCTCCAAATAACTCTATGAGAAGTCTTGCTGTCCTCTCAGATGCTTCAAACGTTCCACGCTCATACTCATACACGGTCTTCCTGGTCACGTGAAGTACTCGAGCAACATCTCCTAGACTCAGACCAAGGATCTCCCTCTTACGTCTCAGCCTCTCTCCCTGTACCTTAGCCTTGATTATTCCTCTATCCTTGACCAGTCTCAGTGGTTGACCCTCTACAACCTTCTTGAACGCTGTTATGCTTAGTGCTACCACGCCTATTCTTCTATAGACGACGTCGTCTCTAAGCTTCTCATATCCCTCCTTTAGGCCAACAATTATGGGTATGGCTGACGTTATCTTTGATAGAACTGTTAGGTCGATTATGTCTTCTCGCGAGACCTCGCTTATGTTGTATGAGACCTTTATTATGAACTTTCTCTCGGCATCCTCGCTTTCCAGCTTTGCAACAATGTTGTATGATAGCTCTTGTCTCTTGATCTTAACGAGGCTAACATGACTTACGTTCTTGTTGTTTGATAGTATCTCCTCAACTCTAGATAGTACGAGTCTCTCAACCTCTCGCGCCATCATGATGGTGCAGGACTTGTTTGAGAGAGTGTCTTCACTTATTTAAGAGGACTACCTTCAGAGTAGGAGACACACATATTACAGGTGGAGAAGAAGCTGAGTCTAGACAGATATTAGCTGGAACCTGGCAACCTGCTACCAGGTTCTTCTCGCGACAACCATTGCATGTGCAACATCGTAGGGCTCAAGGTGCACCATGTCCACTATCTCGAAGCCTCTCTCCTTAAGGTGGTCAATCTCTCTCTTGAATGTCTCGTCAGGTGCTCTTGTCACGTCTATGGACATTGCCTTTATCACGAGCATCACGTAGCCGTGCTTGCGCAGAAAGACGTCTGCGTTGTCTGCAAGTATCTTTGCCTGGAATGGCTGTGCTATGTCTATGTATGCTACATCGACGGTCTTCACTATGGCTGCATACTGCTCAGGATATCTAGCATCTGCGAGTATGGGTATGCAGTTTGTTCTTCCTTGATCGATTATCTTCTCTACGAACTCTCTGAAGACTCTTGCAGAGAACTCTACTGAGTATATCACACCCTCTGGCCCAACGATGTCGCTTATGTGGCTCACTGTGGTTCCAGATGCAGCACCTAGGTAGAGTATTCTTGTTCCTCTTCTGATCGGCATCTCCTTAAGTCCATTAAGTATGGCTGCGGCAAGCTTGCTCCTGTAGGGGTTCCATATCCTGTACTCAGCACCCTCCCACTGCACGAGGGGCTCACCGTACACTCTCTTTCCTGGAGTTAGGTTCCTAGTGGCAAGCCTCTCTGTGCCATCCTCAAACGAGACGAAGTAAACTCCCTCAAACTTCTCATGTGGTCTTACTCCTGTTGGCTTAATTGCAGACATGTTCCCTCAGCACAGAGGATCCTAGTTAGGACTTATAAGTCAATCTACGGAGGCAAGCGTCAAAGCAAGAGTGATGATCTCTTCGCTGCCCTGAGACGTGATGAGTTTCGGCGGAGCTGAGGGCTCGAGCAGGTGTGGTCTATACTAGTGCTGGGTCGGCTACTCTTCTTCCTCCCAGGAATGTGCAGAGAAGCTCCGTTATCTCTTGCGCGCATCTAAGTGCTTGATCTCTGGGTATGGGATCGACTCCTGCCACCACCACCAGTACGTCCTTCGTGAACAGGGTTATCGCAGTCTCCTCACTGTCCCTGTAAGGAAAGACGTGAAGAATCTTATAACAGTCATCCTCCACAGCAAGAACTATCTGATTAGACCTCAGTGCTCTCTCCCCAGCTCCAAGTAGCCTAACCCTCTCACCATCTCTAGCAAATCTCAGAACCACCCTCCTACCTCCAATCCTGTCGACATCGTACAGACCAACAGGAAGCATGTACTTCACAGAAGCGTAGTTCCCTATGTCAACTGCTGGGTTAACCCTAGGCAGCCCGTCTCCACGTAACACTCTTCTAAGAAGAGCCTCATGTGCTGGTCTCTGCTTAGTCGGATCTATGCCTAGTCTCCAGCACAGATCACGAAAGACCCTCACGTTAAGCTCATCCTTCAGCTTGTCGAGACTAAGTCTCTCACGCACGGCACGCTCAGTCTCAGGGATCAGCCTGTCATACAGCTCCTCCACACCTCTCCTATTGTCGATGCCCTGCACAACAGAGAAAGCTAAGTACACTCCCAGCACCTTGATCTCTGGACTTATGACAACCTCGATCATGATGATCTACACTACAGATCAACTTACAAATGTCTTGCCTAGACTACACTCCCAGTGCTACTATTACACGATGCGGTGCTCAGACTAGCCTCGCTAGCTCTGATTCTCCTAGCTCACGGAGTCGCATCGTACTTCGACGTAGTTAAGAGAGAGATACCTGACAAAGTGTGGGTACTCGGCATAGCGTCATCTCTGCTGACACTGTATCAAGTTCTCATAAGTACTGATCTTGGAGTCAGACTGCTCTACGCAGTAGATGCGATGCTTGGAGTCGTAATGTTTCTACTGATGTTTCTCTTCAGGTTTGCTGGAGGTGCAGATGCAAAGTCGATACTTCTAGTATCACTATCTCTTTTGCCGAGACCTGGAGAAAACACGCTGCTGACCGTCCTCAATCTGCCAGTAGTTGCGGTGACTCTGAACTCTCTAATTGGAGTAGCAGCATACACGGTATATGTACTTCTACTAAACAGGGAAAGATTCCAAGTGTGTGAGAAGCTCTACATGTTGAGAAGCCTAGAGAGACTGATCCTGAGACTGTCAGCAGTATGTGTGACTGTCAGAGAGGTCTTAGAGAATAGCCATAAGTTGTCGCCAATACTTGGAAGGAGAGAGCTGCGTTCACTTATGGTCATAGAGTACAGGAATGAGGTACTGCAGGAGCTCGTCAGGGAGGGACTGCTTAGGCCAGAGGATCATGTGCTAGCTGTGTACTACGTTCCATACATAGTGTGCATAACCGTGGGACTAGCATTATACGTTGTGACGAGAAGCTCCATAGTGAGCTTCCTCGCAAAGTATTTTTTAACCTAGGAATCCTCGTGCTTCCAGATAATCAATGGGTAAAAGACTGCTAGTACAGAGGAGAGGAAAAGCTGGACCAACATTCATAAGTCCAAGCTGGAGAAGACCTGGACCAGTCAAGTACATCCCACTTGACGATCAGCAAGTCAGAGGAGTAATTAGAGGAGTAGTCAAGGAACTCATGCACGTCCCCGGACTCAACGCACCAGTAGCACGTGTCGCGCTCGAAGATGGAAGAGAGATGCTGATGTACGCAGTAGAGGGAATGTACGTAGGACAGACAATAGAGATAGGGACAGAAGCACAGGTAGCTCCTGGAAACATTCTACCACTCTACAAGATCCCAGAAGGAACAATGATCTGCAACATCGAGAAGAAGCCAGGAGACGGAGGAAAGTTCGCACGCTCTGGGGGAACATATGCAGTAGTACTCTCACACAAGCTAGACAAGGGAAAAACAGTACTACAGTTACCAAGTGGCAAGACAATAGAAGTAGACTGCAGAGCAAGAGCAACAGTAGGAATAGTTGCAGGAGGAGGAAGAATAGAGAAGCCATTCGTCAAGGCAGGAAAGAAGTACCATAGAGCAAAGACAAAAGCATGGAAGTACCCAACAGTCAGAGGCAAAGCAATGAGCCCATACGCACACCCACACGGAGGAGGACACCACCCAACCGGAAGTCCACCAGTATCAAAGAACGCACCACCTGGACAGAAAGTTGGACACATCGCAGCACGCTGTACAGGAAGAAGATGCCCACAGCTAATACCATATGAACAAAGATACAACAGAAGAAGAAAGAAGTAATAGAAGTAATTAACACAATACAAACCACATTATCTGCCCCATACCTCACAAACCAACAAAACAACACCAAACTTCAACAATAACAACCTTACCCAAGTAAAAAATCAAAAAACATATACCTATACTCACCTACTAATCTAACCTTCTCTTAACAATCTATGAGACAAACCCAAGGCTTCATGTTAAATAACAACTTTCAAAACACCTCACTCCACACAATATTCAACAAGAGTAAAACCAACTCATGTTTATCCAGACAAAACACTTCACCAAAATCAACCTCAAACTCTCAATTTCAGTAAGTAGGATTACACGGAGAACCACAAGGTTACAAACCTGGTTTCGACCAATCAATCATATAACTTTCAATCCACTTTATATGATTCCTTCAAGACTGGTCGCCTTAGGCTGAGTTGGGCCAACTCAAAAGAGGGAAGAACATTAGGTTCTAAAGTCAGTTAAAGGTTTAGAAGAAGCATTTAAATTAGATTACCCGGTCAAGGTCCGGGGCAGAGATCTAGGTATTTGGTGTTTGTCCAGAATGTTTTGTATTCCCACCACCATAGAATTGGTTTACCCCACATTACACCGTACTTAGCATCTACAAAACTGCAAGTATGTGGTAAGGTTTCGACAATGAAGGTATATCTTAGCACTACAACATTTGTTGAAGGTCCAGTGTCTACAGGATCGTTCTGCTCGTTAAAGTTGGCTTCCCAGTTTGCTTCATGAGTATTGAAGTTTGATCTATCCAATATAGCTAGCCAACTTATTGGATAAGACTCTGAGTAAGAGAATCCTGCCTCAGGTACACCAACGGAAATTGTGACAGTTACAGTCCCACCATTGTATGCCGTTGTTGTCGTTGGATCGTAATCCCAGAGCCATCTAGAGGTACCAGGATTCCATACCTTGTGATATAGGTACTCATGTGCAGTTTCCCAACCAGAATTGTAAACTACATATCCTGGTACTGTCTGAAACCTAATATAGTACCAGTACCAGTCATAGTTTGAGACAGACTCTTTAATTTTGCAGATAGTTACTAGAACAGTTACATCACCATAAGGTTCACCTGTACCAAAGTCATCATTATCAAACTTGAATTCTCTAACTTTTTCACATTGACTTGGAGAAATTCTAGATGTGGTAGACATCTCTAATGTCTCAGTTACTGTTTTTAATGCAGTCCATACACCACCGTATACTATGATGTCATGATTCTTTGAGATTTTCATATAGCCTATGCCTGAACGTACTTCTTTAGGAATTCTAGGAAATCTCTCAACACCAACCTCGTCTAGTATCTTTAAGAGAAGACCAGCTTTAGGACCAGCAACATATATCATTGATCCAGCCTCAACAAATGTCTTAATTAACATCTTAACCTCTTTCTTACCAGCATTCACGGCCAACCACTTATCACTAATAATGAGTACTGTTCCTCTACCAGCATACTTTACAATTCCTGGATCAAACCTATCCAAAACTACAAGATTAGCAACCCTCCCCTGAAGAATAGCTTTCAACTTAGCATTAAAATCTGAAAAACCCAACACCACCACATTAACAGACAAAACACCACTCAAACCCCCAGCACTCGAACCCTTAAGGGAGAATGCATAGACAAGACCCAAGGAAGCTAACACAGCTATCACACATATTGTTACTATTAACCACCTTACCGCTAAAACCCTACACAGCATTCTTGGTACACTCACCCCCAAAAACATACGTATCAATAGCTGCTTTATATGTTCTAAACTTTACTCAGAATCGATATTTCATAATGTACAGGAATGATGCTCCTGACTCCTAGACTCAGTTCCTGTTTTGTCTAATACTCCTAAATTTGGGATGACTTGAGTATATATTTCAATAGAACTTCAATAAAACTTGACCTTTTTCTCTAACTCTTTTGAGTGCCTAGTCTTGGAGTTTTGAGGTCTTATTAGGCTAGTACCACAATGAGGAGTAGTAGCGAGAAAAACAGGCTAGAATGAGTCTTACGAGCGGCTTTTGTTCTCCATGCTGCTTCAAACATTGACTAGACTTTGAACAATGAGGACAGCGATAGTTAAAAAGACAGCTAAACAAGTACTTAAGTAGTCTCACTAATATTTGCTTTCTTCACGATTGTTAGTAGTCATACAAAAACGAGCGCTATCACACTAATGTTAAAGGACAATTTAGCTATTAGATAACCCTTGCGGACAGAGTACAACTTTATTACATATGTGATATAGGGTATAGAGAGGCAGTGGAATTTCTATTTACTAGTCATGGAGGTCACTATGCTACTAGCTAAGTTCCTACTTAGGAGAGACCTTGATGTTATTGAAAATTCCAAGAGAGTAGTATTCATAATATACTGGGTAGCTGAAAATGTCGACATAACTGTTAGCGTAGATCAACATGCAGTAATTATACGAGATAACGATACACCTAGTATATCTCCTACAAAAGAATCATAAAAGAATCATATATGAATACAATAAACAGTATAAAGACTAAAGAAATGAAAAACTTGCAGACATAATCTTTGGCTCAACAAATCAATTGACACTAAAACTAGTTGAAAAGTCACAAGAAAAAGCAACTAGTTAATTTCTAGTCTACAAGACTTTGAACCATTCTAAATACCGAGATCTAACACTAACTTAGAAAGAATTTGCTAAGATAATAGTTAAGTTTTATTGAAGTTATATTGAATTATATGGACACAAACCATCTCAAATATATAGGGATATGAGGCAAGAGGTGGAGAAAGACGAGAGGTAAAAAGATAGATCTTTTTAAACTAGGAAACTACTATTAGCTTAAGATCTCTCTGATCTTCTACTCGCCTTTGATCTTCTTAGATAAATACTGGAGCCCGACCTTTATCTGAGGAAAGAGCTCAATACAGATCCTTACAAACTTCTCAGATGATGACTCTTCGCTATTTTTCTGTCTTTTTTCTGTTGAGACAACAAAACTCATAACTGAAATATCTGTAAGCGACTTTAAATAACCGTCCTCGATGGAGATTCCTGAACATCCTTGAGTTTTGTTGTCTCAACAGAAAAAAAGAGTTGTGCTCTATCTCTTAATCCTCTTAGGAGATTCTTGTTTCTTTGACGTTAGAGAGTCTACTTACCTTATAAATGTTCTGTCGCAAAATGTACTCCATTAAAGGATCAGATCCTTTAATGGAGTACATGCTACAACACTCAAGGAGATATATTTGAATTCATCTGGCTTCCACTCATAGATCAAGAATCAAGTTCTGATTCAGGAAAGACATAGGTCTAGTATTGTACAATTGGGTGTGGTTGGTTTAGGTATTCAGGATCTGTACTGGATCAGCTTATTAGTCGTGTTGTCTGCTGGATCAGTACTTGGGAATTAGTTCTCTTCTGGTCATGTACGCTTTTAAACAAACGCGAACATTTTGTACACATTAAACACATTAGTACAAACGCACAGACATCAGCGTTAATGTCCGAGAACGACGACAAAGAACAGATTATCACAATCAACATTGCTGGACACATTTACAGAGTCAAGGTTCGAGAACGTGAGATCAAAGACGGGCCATACATCACGATTGCATTGCATCTAAATCTCAATAAGAGTCAGGACTTGGAGATTGCTAGATTCCTCGAGCAATTAACACAGGAGTTTAAGCCTAGGTCTGGAAATGAAATGCTCAAGCAAATTATACTTAGCTATAAGGAGCTTAGGACAGCTCTCTCAAGCTTTGAACCGAGTAAGCTTGAGGATGTTACAAGAAGACTCTATGAATGTGAAGAGAATCTTGCCGTACTTAAAAGAGAAGTTGAGAGGCTAAAGTCCGAAAACGAGAAGTTGAGGAGCGAGCATTCTCAATTGCTAGAGCTTAAGTGAGAAAACAAGAAGCTTAAGCATAGACTCAACAAAGTACTATTCTGGCTCAAAGACGAGACAAGGGAATTCAACATACGTACAAGTCGATTTAAATCACCAATCAAAGCCAAAATTACTAGACCAAGAATAATGAATTAAATAATAGTTACATGAAGTTTCATTATAATTAGTCTCTGTCTCATGGAGCAGTATGTAGTATATTGTTGCTATTGTTGTTTGGAGTATTGTTATTGTTGTCCAGATGCACATTATTGTTGTTATTGGTGTGGGGTAGAATAGAATTTCTATCCAGTGAAGCCACTCTTCGGGAGTTAGTGTTACCGGTAGCCAAATTATGAGTGACCATAGAGAGGCGAGTATTGGTATCCATTTTCTATATGCTTGATTTTTGATAGAGTCTCTATACTTAATGTAGCTGAATGTTGTAAGATCTATCGATAAGGTTGCGATTAAACTACTTGCAATTGCATAATAGCAAACTTTTAGGGAGTAGAATATTATTGTGACGAGAGAGCATGTTCGCAAAATCTCGATTAAATATGTGGCAAGCATCGCCATAATCAATATTCGTGAGCTCGAAAACTTTACTATTTTTGTCCCTCTAAGAGACCTGTAAATGAAAAACTTGAGTATTATAATCATGATTATGCCAATCACATATAGTGTGTGAGGATTCTGAAGATCAAATACATAGTAGGACAAGTGTAGACTTAGTAAGGCGAATGATAAGGGTCCTATAGGTGCAGGAGGGAGAAACGAAATAAATGGGTACGTGACAACAAAACCAAGAAAACCTCCAATTTCAAGAACAACTATAGGAACAACAAAAAACGCGTAGAAAAGACCCGCATAATGGATCCAAACAAAGAATTTTGAGAGATAGTGTACTGCCTTTCTACACATTGTACGGTTTACCTTAACTTATTTGTAAACCAGTCTCTAAGTCTATACCATGCTGGTTTCTTACTAAAGTCTCTTCTAAGCACACCCCAGCCGTAATAGAACAGCTCTTTTGACCCTGGCTCATCCCACAACATGTACCAGGACAAGAGCGCTATATAGTGTCTTTGTGCTCTCTTCATTATATCAGTGAATGCTCTATCAACATACTTTGCTTGACCTTCCTCACTATGTAGAGGACCCTCTGAAGGATATCCTATCTCCATTATTGCTGGAACCTTGTCATAACTCTCTGCTATTCTGATTAGTGTATCAAGAGATTTCCATTCATACGGTGCCCATGTATCTGGATAGTGGTCCATTGCTACAATATCAATCATATTGCCGACCGAAGTTAGCCAAAGTTCCAATACTGAATCCCAACCTGGGTGAAGATCAACGATTACATTAACAATAGTGTGGTGCTCGTCTGGGTCACCCTCGGCTACACCCTTGCCTAAAACTGCAATATATGCGGGATAGTACCATGGAGGTATTGGATCTAGGAAATGATTTAACTCATTGCCAAGCTGGTAGTAGTCTACTAAATCTCCTAGATACTCAGCAACTTTCTTTGCATACTCATATGCTTTTTCTAACACAGCTAACATGTAAATCTCACAAAATGCTGTATGGCTAGCAGATACACCCGGAAAGACTCTAGTAAAGGCCTTTAATTTTAGCACCTTATAGACATATGGTAGGGGTGGTACGAAAATCTTATCATTGTATCCTATTGAAGATATCTTTAACGGGATCATTGGACACTTTCTCATTATGTTAATTAGCTCTTCTCTAGTCAAGTATCCCTTTGCAGACGCATAATAGAGGTCTGGACAAACTCTCTTGACATAATCAATCAACTCTATTTCAACTACAGGATTGAAGTACATCTCAGACTTAATCATTATATCTCGAATAAACTTTAGAGGACCTTTGTTATCCGGTATGGTGGCTATGTGGCTTAGAGGAATATTAAATGGAAAGATGTAATTGACACCGTACCAGCATAGATAGTACTTCATTATTAGTTGTTCAACCCAGTCAGGATACTTGTTCCAATAATAGCAATAGGCTTTATGCCTTTACTAAGCATGTAGCTTATCACTTCCCTGTAGTATCTTAGTGCAGCCTCATTGTAATGTCCAGGTGTGGGTTCAACATCCCACCACCATATGTCGAATCTTATGTACTTGGCTCCAAGTTCTGCAGCATAGTCAATTAGCTTCTTGGCTAACTCTAAAGGTACAGTCTTACTGTTGAGATGCATACACACAACAGGCTTTGGTGGTGGAGGCGAAGCATTTTACTAAATGTACTGCCAGTAATGCTGCAAAAAGCGCTATTACAAATAGTAGAGGCATCACTGCCCTGTTACGGACCTTAACGTCCAACATTACGAGATAATATACTGAAAAGTTGCACATAAAAACCTTAAGGAGACTAGTGCACAATAATGCGATACAGCAACACTAAATCACCAGCTTTCTCTTGAGTTGAGTGCTTCCAAAGCTTTCAATCCACCTTGTGTGATTCGAGTCATACATCATAGTGCGCTATCCACCGTATTATGCCATTCTTTCAATCCACTTTTGGTGATTCAAAAGAGAAGAAACAACACATGGTCAGTCCGGCACCAGTTCCCTTTCAATCCACTTTGTGTGATTCCAAGGTAAAAGGTGTTTCAGTAGAGTGTGAACCAAAAGTACTTTCAATCCACTTTTTGTGATTCATGAATTTAATTGTTGATTATGCATGTGTATTGGTATGTTCGCTTTCAATCCACTTTTGGTTATTCCATGGTCACGTACAGTGACTTGTCACTGATAGCGAGTGGACAGACTTTCAACCCACTTTTGGTTATTCGTGACAGATGTAGTCTTTCCAACACCATTTGGTGCAGTAATTGCTTTCAATCCACTTTGTGTGATTTTGCTAGACCTATAACACTTGCAGAGATACTAGACAAACTGTTCTTTCAATCCACTTTGTGTGATTTGGCTGAGGCTTGGATGAATGAAGTGAAGCAGCTTCTCAAGCAGCTTTCAATCCACTTTGTGTGATTTCAACATGGCTAACACTAACACTGGCAACATTCATAGCCATAAACTTTCAATCCACTTTGTGTGATTTAGGAGGATGCTTGCAGGCTTTGTCGCGGTTGTTGGCTTCTCCTTTCAATCCACTTTGTGTGATTTTTTGGTATAAGTCCCATAATTTCTCTTTGTACTTCCCCAATTCTTTCAATCCACTTTGTGTGATTTGTGTTACTGGTAAGAAAGAGCCACCCAACAGACTAGAGGTCAAGCTTTCAATCCACTTTGTGTGATTTACCAGCCCCCCATAGTATATACTAGTATAGTACTATACTAGACTTTCAATCCACTTTGTGTGATTTGATAGCTGAGCAAGCTAACCTGACAATATACACGACTGTATTCTCTTTCAATCCACTTTGTGTGATTTTTACGCTTCACACATACTACGCTTTATTAAGACTAGCAGACGCTTTCAATCCACTTTGTGTGATTTTCAGGGACGGTGAATCAATAGAGGTAGAAGTAGACACTGATACCTTTCAATCCACTTTGTGTGATTTTGGACTTGATTTAGTGTTCCTGATGTATTCTCGCTATAATAACTTTCAATCCACTTTGTGTGATTTCGTTTTCCCTGATTCGTATGTTGTCTGTGTACAGCATTCTTTTGTGGGTTTTTCAAATTTACCATTGGAACACGTTTAGTGTCTTTGTTATG
>JALWFJ010000105.1 GCA_027036495.1 Thermoproteales archaeon | reverse complement strand
AGATGTTATGTACAGTCTTGTATAGAAATGTTACTCAGATAAAAGTACTGAGTTGTGATGTATCTCTTGTCGTTAGGGCTTCTTCAAGAAGACTATGAAGCCTGTGTGAGCTATCATCCAGGTATCTGGTCTAAGCTCCTCAGCAACTGGTTTCCATCTTCTCACAAGTACCTCAACGATCTCTGGCTCTATGAATCCGTGTCTTGCATATGATCTCAGCACTCTCTCTACCTGCAGTATGCTTGGTAGATAAATTGCAACTTTTCTTCCATGTTTAAGCACTCTGTAGACCTCTCCTAGAAGCTCCCAGGGAGAGAGCAAGTCTAGAATTACGGCATCAGCCGAGTTATCAGGTAGGTCGAACCCTTCTCTAAGCACGTCTCTCAGTCTAAACTCTACACTCTCCTCAAGACCGAGCTTTGACACGTTTCTTCGAGCTATGCTGAGAAACTCAGGTCTTCTCTCGTAGCTGTAAACTTTGCCTCCTGGTCTCACGTACATTGCGAGAAATGTCGTCATGAAGCCACTACCGCTGCCAGCCTCTACTACGGTACATCCTGACGCTATCTCGCACTTGAGTATTATCAGTGCAGCATCCTTTGGGTATATAACCTGTGTTGGTCTATCATAGATCTCAAGCATTAACTCGTCTAGACTTGGTCTAGTCACGATGAACTCGTACCCAAGGCTTGACTTAACCTTGCATCCATACTCTAGCCCTATGATGTCATCGGACTTGATGTTGCCCTTTATTGTAGATATGATTTTTCCTGGCTCTGCACGCACAATCAGCTTAACCTTATCTGAGTGATATAGAAGCACGTAGTCGCCCACTCTGACTCGGTCAGACATCCTCCTGCAGATAGGGCTAGCCTATCTCTTCACAAGCTTTGCTATGAAGAAGCCTGGTGCTTCATGTATGTGAGGATAGAAGCGAGCAACCATGTAGCTCCATGGCTCCCCTGTCACACCTATCTCCTTATATGGTACATCTACGTACTCTAGGTCAAATCCCATGCTTAGTGCCTCTCTGACTATGTCCTCGTTCTCTGCAGGTGATAACGTACACGTCGAGTAGACAAGTACTCCACCTCTCCTGAGGATCCTGTATGCTGGTCTAAGAAACTGAACCTGATATCGTCTTGCAATCTCTATGTCTGCATATGTCTTAACCTCGATCAGCTTAGGCCTAACACCGAGACTTGTACAGGGCGGATCTATGAGGACCTTATCTACCCTTCCTACAAGTCTCGCAAAGTCTACATCTACATATCTTGAGTCATGCATAAGCACATCTATAGATGAGCTGAGCCTAAGTCTCTCAACATTACCTAACGTCTCCCTGACCTTTGGAATGCTCCTGTCAAAACCCAGCACCAAGCACCTACAACTACATAGCTGTGCAAAATGTGTGAGTTTTCCCCCTGGTGCGCAGTTCATGTCAACTATCAACTCTCCCGGCAGTGGATTGAGAACATGTCCAACCCACTGCGCGGCAAGACTCTGATCATATATTAGCCCAAGCTTGTACTCCTCAAGCTCTCGCAGTGCTGGCGCCCTATATCGCGATACAAGAACTCTGACAGCGAGTCCCCTCCTCACTCTCCTTATTTCGTCTTCACTCATCTCAGCTAAGCCGTATGCAACTGGCTCACCTGTTGGTGCTAAAACCACAACCTCGTCCCCCCTCTTCACTCCCCTAACCTTAACTATGCCTGGAGCATAAACATGAGCACCAACATATACACTCTCAGCAGCATACTTATCCACAACTACCACTTTACGTGCAGATGGAATCTTAAAGGGACCCTCCACCTCAAACCACACACTATCAGGAAGATGCTCATCAAAGTGAACCTTTAGCTCTCTCTCACGCAACCTCTTAACCAGCTCATCACGATCTATCAGTCTCGTGTTTACCCTAACATAGTATCTCCTTGGAGGTCTCTTAAGGCTCCAGAAAATCTTACTCAGATCCGAATCAGACCAGTACTCCTCAAAGTAACTAAGAAGCTTCCAATCAACATATATGCCCGGTACAACCTCAATTAGATCCTCGTACCTAAACGACCTACGCACTCTCATGAGACCTCACGGCCTTATTAGTGACCTTGTCTCAACTATAACCCTAGTTAAACCCTAGTCTGTACCTCCAAGACCACAATCACAAATTACGCTACCACGCCCCTAAAAGCCCTAAAAACAACACATTTGTGACGACATATAACTTATCGCGAATGTAGCTTCACGAGAGTATCATTCTTTTAAAAGTAAGGGCTTCACAATTTACCCATTCAGCACAGCGCCTATAGTCTAAGACACTAAGACACAAGTGAACCCCAATTATTGTACTGCATAGATCCATTGTCAAGTCGCAAAGCGATAAAGCCTTTGTCCCGTTTACTTATTTGGCTAGTGAGCACCTTACAGACATGTACGCAATACAGAAAGTAGACCTATCTTCTACTCTAATAATGCTCAGTTAGTACTTTACAGTTTTTCCTCGTCGCATCATTGACCTACAAGCCGTACGATAACGGTGTTAAGAGAGAATAGAGATAATATCTGTTAATATAAGACTCGTAGGTTGCTGAAAGGATATATAATTAGAGAAGAAACATTGTTGTATAAAGCTTTGTAGAGTAGTAATGTTCAAGAACAGAAGGGAATAATCATGAAGTTTTACCTATATTTTCCTCTACGCTTAAAATAGCTCTTAAGTACTGGCCAATTGAGGTAAACGTGTATTAGGGCTAAGCCTGCAACAGTAAATCCGAGATAAGTGTGTAATGTACCAATACCTCTCGCAGGTGCTCGCCTCACAAATATGTACAATACATGAGTGGACTTCAGGTAAAGTATTATACCCGTTATGAGTAATATCGTTGATGTTATGAGTAAGAGTGTTGATACAACCATACGTATTTTTATGTAACTCATACTTCTCTAACCTGCACTGATTGGATATTAAAGTGTTATGATCTAGTGTAGATTGTCTTGTTATTTATAATGATCTTTGTAGCTTGTAGTCTTCCTGTTTTACTAAGCTTACATATCACTATTATATGTGCTCCAACTGGTATTCTCTCAAGCACTTCTGAAGAGTCTAATATCTTGCCTGTTCCCTGAAGCAGCCATCTTCCTCTAATGTATATAATCTTATTAGATATGTATAGCGCTCTGTGTAGTGTATCCTTCTGTTTAACTATCCCTGATATTCTTATGTACCCTCCTACCTCTTTTGAGGTTGTTGAGGTAGCATTAGTGATTGTACTCGTTCCTGAGATGTTCTTAGTAGACGTTAGTAGCTCCACCTTAACTTGCTCTATTGTTCCCTCTGGGCAACCTGAGCCGTAGTAGTACGTCACTGTTATGTTTCCGGAGCTTAGTACTCTCACTTTGAGAACTCTCTTGTAGGTCTTGGGGTCAATTAGCTTTCCACCATCGTCGCCGACTATCTCTAGTCCACCCTGTACTTTATAGTCTATGTGCCAGTCTGGGTGAGCACATGGCTGACTGTGCTTGAAGTAGACATAGATTATCACGTCAATTGTCGAGTTGGGGTCAACTATGGCTTTTCCTGGAATTACTACTAGCTTGTCAGCTCCAACATGTGACTCTACCTCTGGTACGAGGATCTTAACTTCAGCAGAGGATCCTACAGTGGTGGTGGTAGTCTTGGCATGCGTCTGCTTGTACAAGGTCTCGTCCACAATGTTTATCACTACTGGTAGCAGTGCAAATAGCACTCCTAGCGCGATTACGATAATCAGACCAACTTTTCCTGTATGCATTGTTCAGTGTATAATAGAAAATAAGGGATACTATTAATACTGTTGCTACGATGAAGCAAATCTTAGCTTAGCTATTTGAGGGACAACATGAATGAAAGCTCAGCTCTGCAGGGCCCAATCACCAGTCATTATGTGGCTCTTATCATCACCTTGCTGCTTCTGTGCGTGCCTCATAGTATTCTGATAAAGCCTTTCTGCTATCCTCATTTATTGCATATTCTATGACTCTCCTTATGTGTTCACTCACTTGATCAGCATCTTCGCTCTCAGTTGAGCATAGGTAGAGCACAAGTATCACTGTTGAGAGAGCAAAGATCTGTGACGTTATCTTGAGTGTTAGTCTTGAGTAGGGTATAAGTTCGCTTTCACATATTCTTGCCAGTGTTCTCTCGTAGAGCTCTGTAACCTCGTTTAGTTCTTTTAGCGATATGTGTGCTGTCTTGCTTGTGGGTCTAGCCTCAAGTCCTAGGTCGCTGCCTGCAGCCATCATGTGGAGCGAGAGTGCTCCAGATACGATTAGGAACATGTCTCTCCATACGTGAACTACGTCTCTTAACGCAACTATCACATACAGTAAGTCGCGCAGCATGTTGACTGTGTACACTGAGTACAGCGTGTAGCAGGCTGCTAGTATGTCATCATTTAGTCTTTTCAGGTTGTTCACATACGTGAATGTGACTAGGTCAAACAGCAAGCTCACTATGAGCTTTGCTTGTCTACGCAGGCGCTCAGTAGTACATAGCTTGTCTATCACGTCCAGCCTATCTGGCTTATCTAGTGTTATGTTGCTTACACTCATTTACACTTCTTGCTGAGATCTAGGTCTCGCGTGAAGCTATTAAGCTTGCCCTCAGTCACAGCTTAGCTCAGGTATCCTGGGTGAGATGGGGACAAACACGTATCCAAAATATGCTACCAGACCAAGCCTTCTCATGAACATGCTTGGGTCCTCCATAGGATCCACGCGCATGTAAGGTATAACCCTACCTTGATCACATCTAGACACAATCCGCCTCAGCAAGTCTAGATCCGACCTCCTGAGTCTAGGAACCACAATCTCGACGTACAGACTTGTGCCCCATGACTTAATCCTCTCTAACGTCCTTGCTAAGAAGAGAGTCCTCAGCTCTCTCTTATAGAAGAGAGGACAGCTCAGTACTGCAACAACACCCTGAGACACTCCTTCCTGAAACACCTCAAGCTCTCTCTCTGTCAGCGTATCCTGAAAGAGCTCAGAGGCAATACAGGACATTATGTGAAGAGGACCAGAAGCTATGTACTCAAGCTTAGTAAGAAACACATAGCAGAGCACAACACCATAGTAGAAGCCCAGCATAGCTAACCTACTACCCTGACTAAGCATACCCCGGACAACATCCTCTACGCACATTGAAAACAAGACGATGAGCTTAATTAAGAGCATTCACCCAGAAAAACAACAGGGGGCCGGGCTCCAGAACCCCGCGGGACAACACCCCGCGGGGACCGCCGAGAAGGCGGGAGCCGAAACCCCGTGTGGGTGTGTGGGGTGTCTCTACACCCCACACACCCCGCGATGAAGGCCAGTCCTCCGGGGCGCCCGTGCCTTGGCCCGGCCGCCGGAAGGCGGCACGGGACCAAGGTACCGGGCGAACCGGGTTAGGTCCGGAAGGGAGCAGCCCTAAGTCCGGGCGGGCGCGTTCGGAGGGCCACTGGCCAGAGGCCGGGGTGTGTGGGGTGTAGAGACACCCCACACACCCACACGGGGGTTGGGCCCCCGTTGTCTTTACGAAAGTCTTTTAATTGGATGTTTATCTCTACTAGATTGAGTAGGCCCCGTAGCTCAGCCAGGAAGAGCGAGCGGGACTGCCGTGAGGGGGTCCCGCCTCGAGGCGGCCTTCGGGGTGCTGTGGCTGGGGTGGGCGTACAGTTGGGTTCCCCTGTTGTGGGGGCGCCTGCCCCGGCCTGGTGTGTGGAGAGCCGCTGGTCCCGGGTTCAAATCCCGGCGGGGCCGCCACTTAGATGATGTTACATAATCTTATTATTTGGTGTGTCTGTCTTTATTTTTCAGGAGGAGACGTGTTGTTTGTTCATGTTGCGTTAGATGATGCTGATAGTCATTATGGTGGATGTACTACATATGTGACTTATAGGGTTGTTAAGGATCTTCTTAGACGTGGTTTCTCCCTTGCTGGTCTTCCCGCTCTTGTTCGTTTGAACCCGTATGTTCCGTTTAAGACTAGGGGTAATGCTGCAACTAGGTTCACTTTAGTTGTTGAGGACGAGTCTCGTGTCTGTGATGTTGTTGATCATGTAGTGAGTCTAGTCTGTGAGTACTCTGAGCATCGTGGTAAGGCTAGTCCTGGAGTTGCCGTCTTGGTCACTAGGTCTCTTGAGGTGCCTGAGGTGCTGAGATGGCTTTATCTTAAGGCTATCAGGGATGTTGTTACGCTGGATATTGTGTCTGAGGTGTGTGGTGTGGTTGGGGTTAAGCTCTTTGGTGGCAAGGGCAGAGTTGGTGCTGCTGCAGCTCTTGGTGTCTCCTTTGACGATGCTACTTATGAGCTTCTAGTGTACTCTGATCCTAGCAAGAAGAGGAATGTCAGACTCGACTTGTCCTACGTAGAGCTTCTTGACTGGCTGACTCATCCTCTGACCTTCGCTAACGTTGATCTGGAAGATGAGAAGATTCTCATAAGTCCGGCTGGTCCTGATCCAGTCCTTGTCGGGGTTAGAGGAGACTCCCCCATACACGTGGTGCTGTTTGTGTCTAGCTTGTTGCCATACATAGGAGACGTCGTTGAGGGATGGCTTCTCTACAAGACAAACCAAGCAACAGAGCTTCACGTTGATCACTTGCCACCTAGGTCATACACGTACATGCCGAGCAGAGATGTAGGTCTCGTGAGAAGTGTTGAGAGAACAAGAGCCAGACATGTACGTGTGGTGACCAACAAGGACAAGCTGTTTGTCTACAGGCATCTAGGAAAGATAGCTGCTGTGCTTGAGGATAGCATTGGGCTAGTGGTGGAGTGGTGGGGGGGAAGAAAGCTAGACTCCGACGGGTACTACACATATGTTGAGGGTCTTCGAGTACTGTCCTCGCGACTTGTCGAGGTTAGAAACCCAAGGTGCCCAAAATGTGGTGCAAGACTTGAGTCCTGTGGTAGAGGCAGGCTTCGATGCAGGAGATGCGGCTACATAATCGAGAAGCTTGTTCGAGAGCTTCATGCTGTCAAGTTGAGGATGAGAGAGCTTCTATCTCTCCCAAAGTTGAGCGAGCATAGACATCTCATGAAGCCTACCTCTAGGATAGGTCTTGAGGGACTTGCACTCGAGTTTCCTGAACCTCCACCTCTCTGGATAGTCTGAGCTACTCT
>JALWFJ010000104.1 GCA_027036495.1 Thermoproteales archaeon | reverse complement strand
TTAATATACGCTCGACCTCGTCAACAAGCTCTAATGTCTTTACTTTGAGTATCTCCTTCTCAAGAGACATGTTCTTTCTCGTTTTTGAAGTAGAAAGAAATAGAAAACTTAATACGTATCGTTTACTGTAGCCGTAATGACTCTAGTAGCCGGGATTGTACATTACGGTGTAGGTAATATTGGAAGCATAGTTTCCGCATTTAGAAAGATTGGAGTTGAGACAGTCATAGTCAGCGAGGAGAATGACGTCAGAGAGTGCGATTTACTGATCTTTCCCGGAGTTGGCTCCTTTGACTCTGCGATAACAAGACTCAGAAGAATCTTGCCGTCGCTAGATAAGGTTGTAGCAGGCATACCTATCCTCGGCATATGTCTTGGAATGCAGATACTCTTTGAGAGTAGCGAAGAGGGGAGAGAAAGTGGACTTGCAGTGTTTAAGGGCAGAGTTACATTACTTAGAAGCAATGTTATTCCCCATATAGGCTGGAACACTGTCAGAATCACTAAGGAGACTCCACTTATCTGTGGAGTACCAGATAACTCATACTTCTACTTTGCACATAGCTACTGTGTGGAGATTGATAATGCAGAAGCTGGCTATGTGGCTGGCATCACGGAGATTGGACACTCAAGGTTTGTCAGCATAATCTCTGACGAGAAACGAGCAATCTACGGAACTCAATTTCATCCAGAGAGAAGCTCGAAGGTTGGGCTCAAGCTCTTACAAAACTTTGTTACTCTTGCGAAAAAGTGATAGAATGTCAGTACAATGGCCCTTCCTCACTGCTCAGGGCGCGAAAACATCATCACCAGTCTCTTTTCAGGTTCTCCTACTTATAAAGCGTTTTCTCTACTGCTTTATTCGTTCTCTGTGTCTTCTCTCCAGTTCCCTACATACGTCTTCAAGGTTTATCCCGAGGACGTACATTAGTACTAGTAGGTGATACAAGAGATCCGCTATCTCGCTTACTGTTCTCTCTTTTCCTTCCTTTAACGCAGCGATTACGACCTCAGCAGCCTCCTCGAGGACTTTTTTGGCAATCTTTTCTATTCCCTCCCTGTAGAGTCTGTATGTGTAGCTTGTCTCAGACTTGCTCTCTACACGCTCTCTAATTATCCTCTCTAGTGTTAGGAGGAAGTCGACGGACATTTTCTTGCTCTCAGACTTTCTAGATGCAGGTACATGTTTTCAAGCTTAGCAAGTATGATTCCAGCATCGAGAAGGTCTCTAGAGTATCCCTCGCTTATGGGCACGACCTTCATGAAGTCTAGTGGCGTTATGCAGCCTCTACCTCGTGCGAATCCGCTTGTTGGAAGAACGTGACAGATCCCGGAGCAGTAATCCAGGTATGTGCATGGCGTGTTCACCGACACAACTCCAGCGTTAACTATGGAGCGCGCAATTCTTCTAGCTCTAAGAGAAGATGAGTATATCTCTACATGTTCAGGAGCAATCTCGTTTACAAGATCTACAGAGTCTTCTAGCTTCTCTACAAGTATCGTATATAGCTCCCCCAGCGTTCTAGTGCGTGAGTGCTCTTCGTACATCTGCTCCACAAGTCTGAGAAACTCCTTGCTCTCAGATATCACGACTCCCATGCTGGCTCTACCATGCTCTAGCTCTGCAAGCACGTCAAGGGATAAGTTGCTGTAGCTCTCTTCAGAGTCCTTTCCGACAAGAAGTACTATCTCCGTTGGTCCCTCAATCCCATCCACATCAACGTACCTGGACACGAGGTATTTTGCAGCTTGTATGTACATGTTTCCGGGTCCAAACACCTTGTGAACCCTTGGTATGGTCTCAGTACCGAAAGCTAGAGCAGCAATCCCAGCAACACCATTCACTGTTGCTACCATGGAAGCACCTACTCTAACTGCAGCATATGCCATGACTGGGGAGATCACCCTGTCCTGCGAGATTGGTGGAGTAGTAACCACTATGTCTCTACATCCAGCAACTTTGGCAATTGCTCCAAGCATTATGAGCGTCGATACGTATCCTCTGGGAACGTAGATCCCGATCTTCTCAATAGGTAGAAACCTGAACTCTATGATATTGTCACTCTCTACTATTCTCTTAGTTCTCGGTAGAAGGCTACGATTAACCTCTGTTACTCTTCGGACCAGCTGGTCTACTGCCTCTCTTTCCTCTCGCGTAGCTTCTGATGCAAGATCTCTCAGTGCATGACTATCAAGGATAACCTCTCTCAGACTGACTCCATCGATCCTCGCTGTGTACTCAACAAGTGCACTATCTCGTCTATCTCTGACCTCGTCGATTATTGGCTTAACCTTGTCTACGTACTTATCGATCTCTAGAGATCGCTCACGAAGTCTAGCAATGTCCTCAGGAGAGAGCTCAGATATGTGCTTCACAACCCTAACATGACAAGGACACACTTTATAGGTATAGACCTCAATCTGACTGCTCCAGAGCAACATGAGCCGCTGCTGCAATAGTGCCAAGCTGCTGGCAATTCCTAGCAAGGGAAGGCTAGTTGAGCCAACTCTTGCATTACTGTCAAGCATGGGGATCAGACTAATATCAGCTGATGAGCGTGCACTTGTCGTTCAGACAAGCTGGCCAGACCTCAACATCGTTAGGCTAAGACCAGAGGATATTCCAGGCATAGTTGAGAGTGAGGCAGCTATAATGGGCATAACAGGGCTAGACTACCTTCTCGAGTCAGAGGCGAACGTCAACGTGATGCTTGACCTCAACTTTGGCAAGGGCAAGCTGGTTCTCGCAGTTCCAGAGAGTTCAAAGATAACCTCTCCAGAGGAGATACCTGAAGGCGCCAGGATAGCGACAAAGTACGTTAACATCACTAGAAGGTTCTTCAGCGAGCTTGGAAAGAGCGTCAAGATAATAAGAGTTTCAGGAAGTGTTGAGGTGATTCCACTTCTAGGTGCTGCTGATGCAATAGTTGACGTCATGTCAACGGGTACTACCCTCAGAGTACATGGACTTAGACCAGTGCACGTGATCCTTGAGACCAGTGCAAGACTCATAACACCAAGAAGGCTCAGTCCAGAAGCTGAGTACATAGTAAACAAGTTCACAACCTTTGCAAGAGCAGTTCTAGAGTCTTATGGGAAGAAGCTTATTCTCATGAACGTTCCAGGAGAAGTTCTAGAGAGAGTACTGAAAGAGGTTCCTGCCATGGAGGGCCCAATGATAGCGAAGATATACTCGAGAACTGGCAGAGAGATGTGGGAAGTCTTAACTGCTGTTGCTGAGGAGGAGCTTCCTGACCTAATAATGAGGCTGAAGCTTCTTGGAGTTAAGGACATATTGGTGCTGAACATTGAGAAGGTGATACCATGAGACAGAAGATCCTGCAGCTACCACGTGAGGTAGCTGAGAAGATAGCTGACACGCTCTGGTACAGACACATTGACAATACCGTGATAGCCGTAGTACAGGACTGTGAGAGCAAGGATGTGCTGATGGTGGCATACATGAACAGAGAAGCTGTAGTTCTGACGTTAACTACAGGGTTAGCCCACTTCTGGTCAACTACGCGAAAGAAGATCTGGCTTAAGGGAGAAACTTCAGGAAACTATCAGCACGTGGTCGAGGTTCGGATAGACTGTGATAGAGATGCACTACTGCTGCTCGTCAAGCCTCGTGGACCGGCTTGTCACCTCGGACACAGATCTTGTTTCGACTCTGAGAAGATCAGCCCTGCATAGTGACATCACTCTATTCAGACTGCCCAAGCATCATCACAGCGAAGTAGTGCTAATAAGATGTCTTATGAAAAAGCTTCGCTAGGTAGTTACAGTGTCATTTATCGCGAGGTTCTCCATTATCAAGAAGCTGGAACACCTCACGCACTTGAGCGTACCTAGAGCTTACCTCATCAGATGGCTGCTAATTTCGAGCTTCATCGGCTTAGTAACTGGGATCCTTGTCTGGATCCTAGGAAAGGTCACGTCAATCATGCTTAATAGCATAGTGTTTCCTCTACTTGGAAACAAGATTGTCCTGATTAGAGGAATAAACTTGAGGCTTCTCCTGGAGCTGCTCATGCTACTGGCACTGGGACACCTACTGAGCTACACCATAGTTGTGAAGCTCTGCCCAGAGGCAGCTGGGTCTGGCTGCGATATTGCCTTCTACAACTATGACTCCAGAAGGTACCTGTTTAGACTTAGAGTACCATTCTGCAAAGTGCTAGCAACTATACCAACTCTAGGACTTGGAGCAAGCGTTGGAAAGGAGGGACCAGCAGTGCTTATTGGAGCAAGCTCAAGCTCGCTAGCGGCTTCTCTATTTCGTCTCGACATTAGGGACCTAAAGGTCGCATATGTTGCTGGAATCTCGGCTGGAATATCAGCTGCTCTTGGCTCCCCCCTAGGAGGAACAGTCTTTGGGCTCGAGTTTCTGCGCGTACACGACATAGAGCTGGAGATACTGGAGCTGCTCTATCCATCGCTAGTGGCGTCACTAGCAAGCTACGTCACTCTCTCTGTCCTCAGTGGGTCAACAGGCCCATCACTGATAGTTCCCTTGAAGACCATGCCTAACATGTTGGACCCAAGAGTCATTCTCGCATTTGTTGTCCTAGGAGCACTCACAGGCTTCTTCTCGAGAATATACGCGGAGACGTACTATGCAGTGAAGTATCTCAGAATAATGTTCTTCGCTAGAAGAGCAGTACTCCTCGTGATCCTAGCTGCAGTGATGGTGAGCATCATTGGAGGAGTTGCACCGCTAGCAATAACTACAGGTTACCACTGGCTTGAGCTACTGCTTGTAAACTACAAGACACTGGTGGAGAACAGTAACATAAGGTACATCATAATGTTCCTGTTCCTCATAATACTGCTAAAGATTGCTGCAATCTCTCTGACTGTAGCATCAGGATGTAGTGGAGGAACAATTGCTCCATCTATCGTGCTTGGAGGATACGTCGGGACTCTTACATTCCTGTTACTTCATCCCTTAGGAATAAGCATAAACGTGCTTCCACTGCTAGTCACAGGCGGCGCAGCAACTCTCCTCGGAAGCATATACAGAGTCCCAATATCTGCTATACTCATAGTGGCAGACATGACTGGGATATGGCCAGCCACTCCACTATTTGCACTCTCGATGGCCATATCCTACCTAGTCACTGGACACTGGTCACTATATCCTAGGTACATACACGTCCACACACATCGAGAGTAGGGCATGAACCTGGACACGCTCTGGAACATCTTCAGTGGAGACCCAAGGTTCTTTGAAGTCAAGATGGAGTGTAGAAGATGTGGTAGATGCTGCATAGGCACAGAGATGGAGCTTCTGCCAGTAGACATAGAGAGACTTCTCAGACTTGGCTACAGACTTACACACTTTGCAAGGATCGACTCGGACTTCATCAAGCTAAGATGCGTAGATAATCACTGCGTGTTTTTCGACGAGAAAACACGTACATGCAAGATATATGAGCACAGGCCTATCGGATGTAGGCTCTATCCTCTCCAGCTAAGTGATAATGACGTAGTTCCAGACCCAGAGTGTCCAGCTGCAGCAACAATATCTAAGCGAGAGATTGAGAGACTAAGACCATATGTCTACGCCTTTGTAGAGTTTGCTAAGATAACTAGGCTGTGGTTAAAGTTACGAGGACTAATATAGGCATACTACACGCAGGAGATAAATACCACGTACTTACTTATCCGTTCACGAAATTATCACGTATACTTGAGATTAACAGACAGATAGCATGAGGACACTCATAGTGCTGCTCATGCTAATAGTCGCTGCGGTAGAGCCACTAGCACTGGCATCAGGAACTAGCAGCATAGTCTACAACCTAAAGAAAGGCTTTGAGAACGCTGCTAACAGCATTGTAAACACTATATCTGACCTCTTGTCATGCCTCGAGAAGGTTATGGTAAAGTTGTCAGAGGTGTTCTCTATAGGTCTAGCAGTTATTGGCTTCTTCCTCTGGTTCTCAGGCGTGAGTCCATATAGTGGAAAGAGAATGGTATTATCTGCAGCACTTCTGGCAATATTTGCGTACATTCTCAAGCTTGTTGTGGCTACCTGAGAGATTCAAGCCTGATAGAGCCGTTCTGCTCAATAACGATAATCTTCCCCTCTGTGAGCACGTGATCAAGGTTAAACGGGTTCTCGCTCTCTCTGTTCTCCTCGCTGATGGCCTTTCCAAGATAGTTAACGAGATCTACTGCATGAAGAGTAACATAGTCGAGGGAACCATAAACCATGAGGACATCACTAAGAGCATCACCAAGATACTCTGCAGCAAGTGAACGAAGTCTCTCAAGATCTAGCAGGTTCACGGAGAGTGCAGCTAGGGACAAACTAACCTCATAGTCCTTGCCTGGTTCCAGTCCAAGTTTCCTAACATGCTCAATACAGACCGTGTCTCCTTCCTCACAGTGTATGTTAAGCACAGTTCTCAGTATGGCTCCAGAACGAAGAACTTCCTTCACTCTACTTAGCAGACTCTTGTCTCTTAGGGATGCTATCACTATCTTGTCAACTATCGAGTAGCCTACTACCTTCTCGCCAACTATTAGTAGTGACACAAGCACGTAATCTGACCTGGATAGCTCGTCCAGGTCCAGAGGTCTCATGTTATTTAGTTAGCTAGACTTAAGGGGATAAGAGGATTAGCATGCTCTCAAGAGTAAAGAGAGTTACTGAGAGAAAGTTGACTTCTCTCGCTAAGAGACTTCCTCCTCATCCCAATGCCTATACGCTGGCTGCACTCGCAGTGTCACTACCTGTGCCACTAGTGCCCATGTATCTCAGCTTTAGGAGCTCATGTATGGTAATGCTGGTCTTGCTGCTCATATCGTCGCTACTAGACATGGTTGATGGTCTAGTTGCACGCACGCACGGGAGAGTAAGTAAATTAGGAGCATTTCTAGACTCCACCTGTGACCGCATAGCTGACTTTCTATTCATTTTTGGCCTATATCTGCTCCTGAAAGATGACATGTGTAGAATAATGTTGCTTACGCTGCTGTTTGGGTCAAACCTTGTGAGCTACGCCAGAGCACGCGCAGAGAGTCTTGGAGTCACAACCATGAGTGGAGTTGGGCTAATGGAGAGACCAGAGAGGATAATTGCTGAGGTCATGTTTCTCATAATGCTCATGCTCACGCCTTCAAGACTCATGACGTACTTAGCTAGAACTTACCTTGCTGTGTTCATG
>JALWFJ010000103.1 GCA_027036495.1 Thermoproteales archaeon | reverse complement strand
TCATCCTTAGACAAGAGTATTGACTTGCTGATACACTTCCGTCTTCCAAGAGCTCTGAAGATTGCATTTACGAGGGCAACCGCGTCTCAGATTGAGAGGCTAGTCACGGAGAACCTGCTAGTAACAGCTTTAATCCTGATAATCTTGCTTGTCGTGCTGTGTATATGTTGTCTACTCTTCTGATATTATCGCTGCTGTACTCTGCATATATAGCTGCTCACGTACTTCTCGCAATATTTCGAGTAGGAGAGAGGTACCATGAGGCTCTCTGCCTAGCCTATACATCCTCCGTCCTCATGCTGGTTCTAGCGCTTACTCATGAACCAATCAGCATCATTGTGCTTGCCTCCTTAGCGTTCTACTTCACGGCTGAGCTTGCTCTCTTAGTGTTGAGGTACAGGAACGAGATAAGGTTCGTCACGTATCCACTGCTTGGCTCGCTCTACACGGTGTACATAGCGTGTATGCTTGTACACGATGTCGCAAGCCTGTATGCTCTCTGGGCAGTAGGCTCAGTGTTCATGGCTGGACTACTCGCGAGGAGCAGAACCCTGGAGTCAGTTGACGCATCTGTTCGCTACATAGTGTACTCTAGTCTGAGCCTCGCCATACTGACAATAGCTCTCTCCTGTCTAGGTCTCCTTGGTCACACAACCTATGCGCTTCTCTCGGTGCTTGGCATGTTAGGACTAATTCTCGGCATCACGTACGAGATCGGGGTCATACCGCTGCATCTATGGATGCCTGACGTGTACCTAGAAAGTGACAAGCTGTCCGTCGCCTACCTAGCATCTCACATGCAGATCTTTGCATGTCTGGTCCTTGCTAGACTGATACCGCCACTAGTGAGGTATCCACTGCACTCAGTGACTACGCTGTCAGTAGCCTTGCTGGCTCTAGTAACGATGACTCTAGGGAACATATGTGGCATAGGGTCAGACAGGGAGGAGCACATTCTTGCCTTCTCCTCAATAGCACATGCCGGATACGTGCTTGCTGCAGTCACGTGTGGACTTGCAGAGCCTAGACTGCTCTCCATCAGTCTCGCAGTTGCTCTCTATCTAGTCACTGCGTCTGCCATATCGAAGTACGTGTTGTTCACGTTACTTCCTCTTCCAGGAGAGCACAGAGGAAGACTATACAGTGCGGAGGTTCTGATAAATGTGCTCTCTCTGATAGGAGTACCTCCACTTATAGGGTTCTGGCCAAAGCTTCTGCTCTTTCTCCTGTTGCTGAGAGCTGGACTGACGTGGCTTGCAGCTGCGCTCATAGTGAACATCGCGATGTCGATAGTGTACTACATGAAGCTCTACGAACTCTACAGAAGAGGCAGCGGCGACCTCACTGATAGAAAGAGCATACACATATCAGTTACAGGTGGTCTTGCTGGGACGCTGCTCGTCATGGCTCTAGGAGTTTTTCTGAATGTCTGGTTTGTCAAGACCTTGACCGAGGTCGTAGGTAGTGTTATCTTCTAGTCAATCCAGTAGTAGTGTCCTATCTTCCTGTTGAGTACTGGGTCAAACAGCTCAACCTCAAAGTACTCGCTAACCTTTATCTCGCCTCCTACTGTTGGCAAGGTTCCGGCAAACACGACGACGTTCCTAAGCTCCGAGACTATCTCCTCGACCTGGTCGATAATCTTCTCAGGTCTCAGAAGAAGCTTGAGCTTTCCTTCCTGGTAGAGCGTCTTTGCGCTTCCCTCAAGTATCCAGCTCCTCATGACTAGCTCGTCGAAGTGTTTGCTAACCTCCTCGAGGGGCCATGCCCTCCTCGCGACAACCTTTGGGTACATGTGCTTTCCTGCAAGGATGTTGCACCTCTCAGCCTCCTTGTCGCTGTGGTCGCTTCCTACCGTGATGTAGACCTCGTCCTCGTTCTTTATCAGGATAACGTAGTGCACAGATCCAGCATGGAAGTCAGATATTCTGCGTATGTAGTTGCTCGTAGTCACGAGATATGGCTGCAGAAGATAGACCTCTGGCATGCTGCGTGGCTTTATCCCTATCTTGGAGTACTCGTCAATCTGCCTTCTAAGCATCTCCATGTCTCTAGCAGCCCACTGAAAGAGCACCAGCTCGCTGACGGCTATCTCGACATCTCTCTCATCTCCATCTCTGTACTCTACTGTTACGTTTAGCCTGTGCATACTCAGCAATCAGTGTGTACCGTGTGTTGAAGATGTTAAAATATTTTAATACCCTTTCAACTATAATGCACGAAGCGTGAAACTATTAGCTTTCTCAGACATACATTCCCCAAAGTATCTAACAAAATTGAAGCACGTGCTTGATAGACACAAAGGTACAGTAAGTAACATAGACCTAG
>JALWFJ010000102.1 GCA_027036495.1 Thermoproteales archaeon | reverse complement strand
GCATCTTGTTACCTAGGCTCTACCCGTATATCAACGTTGAACTTTTTCTTTAAAGCTTCAAGCTTTGGCAAGCCTCTAGCTATAGCTATCCCCATGTAGCTCTCCGGTATCTTCACGACATAGGTTCCTTCCCCAGCCTTCTCTACCCTTATCTCGCTTGGTGGTATGTACTTCTTCAGTGCCCTGACTATCCTCAGTATGACCTTCCTATCCACAGCAGTTCTAGCTGCAAGTGTTGTCCTCCTTACAGGAACAATGAACTTCTCCTCACCAAATATGTAGATCTCGTACTCAACCTCATCAGTGACGTAGTCCTTCACCAAGACGACAGGTCTTGCTAGATCCTCCTCTCGCAGTCCCTCAGGAACCTTGACCGTCATCTCGAGGGCGTAGACCTTGTTGACATCTCCATTCCTCATGAAGATTACCGTGTCTATTATTGATGGCAGTAGTCCTAGATCGACCCTGTGAACAAATCTCTGTATAGCGTCTATTGGCGTTGTTGCATGTACTACCCCTATCATGCCTACGCCTGCAAGTCTCAGGTCGATGTACAGCTCAAAGTCTGGAGTATCTCTCATCTCGTCAAATATCACGTAGTCAGGTCTTGACAGAAGCAATATGTCGTGAAGCTCCTCTGATGTCGCGTAAGTCTTCGAGTACTGTGTTATCTCGTTTGGAAGTATCATGTCTCTTGGGCTCTCGATAGTCTTCACCACCTTGTTCAGCCTCATGTAGTACTCTGCAAGTGCTTGCGCAAATGTGGTCTTTCCAGCACCTGGCGGACCTGCAATAAGTATACCTTCAGCTCTCTGAAGCCTCTCAAAAACCCTAGGATGCAGATTGTATTCCTCAAGCTTCTTCCTCAGTATTGGCCTGACGACGGTGATCTCGTAGCCATCGGAGACGGGTGGCATAACTGCCACTATCCTGTACTCTCCACACTGAATCACGAGCGAGTGCGGTCTCGAGATCTCTATCCTGCATATTGTCTCGAGCTTGAAGCTTGCACCTATTAGCTCACGGATGACTTTCTCAAGGTACTCCCTGGTCAGTATCTCGTATCCAACAGGTATGAGCTTCCAGTTTCCTGGTGACCCCTTCTTTGCATAGGGGACACATCCCTCCTTCAGGTGAATAGAGAGAGTGTCCTTGTCGAAGTACTTCTCTATCTCTAGCCTCTGCTTAGCCTTCCCAGTGAATATGTACTTGATTCCCGTGGCTGAGCATATCATTGCCGTGACCTCGTTGCTCGTTATCAGCGTGGCTCCCATCTCACGTGCTAGCTCTCGGACAATCTCGTCAACCTTGTCGATGTCGTGAATGCTGTATCCCTTAGGTACCATGTTTATGAACTCCACCTTGACGTAGTCCTCGAGTCCAAGCTTCTTCACCGTGGTAGTTATGTCGGAGACCTCACGTATGCCGAGTAGCCCTAACGCGCTTCCTCTCTTGCTGTCCTCCTCGAACTTCCTTATTATGAGCGAGCTTATGAGGACCTTCCCCCTGAGGTATCCCTTGACTATGAGCTCCTTCAGGGTGCCATCTAGGAAGACGGTCGTGTCTGGTATGTACACCTCCTGCTCTCCACCCGCTATCGACACAGTCATCTGTTCCACGTACGTCTACTCTCGCTCTGAGAGGGCTTATAAATGCAAGTATGTGTCTCCCACGAGCCTGTAGATGCTCCTCATGTTAACGACTGTTCCCGGGGTTGAAGAGGTTGTTCTGAGAGAGCTACAGGTGAGGTTCGGACTATATCCCTCTAGATTTGAGAAGGTTGGACTTAGCGAGCTGAGTGGCAGGGTGTTAGTAAGACTCTCTGACAGCGTGAATCTACGCTTTCTCTCTGAGATGCGGAGCATCGAGAAGGCTTTCCTTGTAGTGGAGGTGGGAGAGATAGGCTCAAGGAGAGAAGACCTAGAGAGAACCATAACCAGGATAGACCTGTCCTGGCTAGCAGACTACGTTACTCCATACCTGACTCTTGCCGTGCGGTCAGTGAGAGCTGGCGACCATGAGTATACTAGCCCCGAGATTGCTAGACTCCTCGGCTCCAGGATAGTTGAGTATGTGCAGTCAACATGTGGGTTCAGACCACAGATAAATCTAGACGATCCTGATGTCGTCATAGAGTTCGACGTTATCGGAAACAAGTACATTCTTGGACTAGAGCTTCTCCGCTACTCTCTGCGCGAGAGAAAGTACAGAGTATTCTATCACGAGGCAGCGATAAACCCAATACTGGCATTTGCAATGAACGTGCTCCTGGACTACGACCCAGAGAGAAGCTACATACTGATGGATCCACTGTGCGGCTCAGGAACCATAGTCATAGAGGGACTACACTACTA
>JALWFJ010000101.1 GCA_027036495.1 Thermoproteales archaeon | reverse complement strand
CTTGACGAGTCACAGAAGGTTCGTGTACTAAGGTTATCTGCTACACTGCTCTCAAAGATAGAGTGCTCCAGAATAAGAGGTAAGAATCCTAGAACTCTCGCTGCTGCACTATTTGCATACTCGATGATGAGGCTAGGACTAAAGGTCTCAATTCTCGATATAGCCTCAGAACTTGATGTTAGCCCTCTCACACTGAGAGAGCATGTTAGACGCTTGCAAAAAATAGTAGAGCAAGCAGAGTGTTACGATGTTGTCAAAGGCTAGCATCTATGTGCTCCTAGCCTCACTACTTACCTGTGCACGTTGCGGCAAGTTTGATGAGTGTCTCCACGTTAGTGATGGTGATGAGAGACTGCGGAGACTTGCTCATTGTGACAGGTTTTGTAAGTATCTCTGTAAACTTGTTAGTTTACTGTCAAACCTTGATCACGATGACCTGCTGAGACTCACTGAGCTTATTCTCGGAAGAGTCATTCCTAAAGACGTTGTAAATCTCGAGAGTCTAGTTAAGTGTAGAGAATGCTTACTGAGGGTACTACTACTACCAAACGCAGACGAGGACGACATAGTAGTGCTAGTTCTATCTAGCCTAGGTCTGAGAGAGATCGCGCATCTAGTAACAGATCCACAGATCGAGGATATCTACATATCTGAACAGGTGGTATTTTACACAAAGTGTGGAGGCACTATTAACAAGGTCGAGCTCAGCGAGCATAAGCGAAAGAATCTTGCAAGAACATTTGCTAAGCTCGCTCAGCTAGCTGGTTATGAGCTATCTATAAGCAGACCTACTGCTACGTTCACGCTCAAGATAGGTAGCGCTAGATTACGAGTAACTGTAGATGTCTGGCCAGTGTCTTCCTACATAACTGTTCACATTAGAAATCTAAGAGTGCTCTTCACTTTAGAGGACCTGATCAGACTTGGGACTATCTCTCAGCTAGACGCTCAACAAGTACTTAACCATGTGCTTAGTGGAGGAAACGTCCTAATTGCCGGTCCACCGGGGAGTGGAAAAACTACTCTACTTATAGCACTTGATCTAGCACTTCCAAAAAATCTGAGAAGAGTGTACATTGACGAGTTTGACGAGTTTCCTGACATCGACGATCTGCCTCAGCTCAAGTATAGGTCAATCTATGGCAGAGTCAGAGAGATAGAACATGTGCTTGTGAGAGGCGGAGGTCTACTCATAATTGGCGAGCTAAGGTCAAGAGAGCATTTTGATGCTCTTAAGCTGGCTCTTGAGTCTGGTCTCCAAGTGCTTGCTACTCTGCATGCAGGAACTCTTGATGAGCTTATGAGCAAGCTTAAGTCGTTCCTAAGAGACGATATCAGGCTTCTCGAGAAGAGAACACTAGTCATCTTCATGGAGACAAGAAGAGCAATAAGAAGGGTACGTGAGCTAAGACTCCTCTGTGAGCAGACTTAATGTTGCACTTATTGGTCTTGGCAGAATGGGTAGACTCCACCTCAGTGCTCTACATAGACTGAGAGGAGAGGGACTAGTTAACAGGATTGTGTGCGTAGACGTTGCGCCAAGAGAGGATCTAGAGAAGCTCTGCTCAGAGGTTATGAGAACATCTTTCGAGAACTTTAACCCTAGTGACATCGATATAGTGTTCATTGCAACACCAACAATAACCCACGAGAAGGTTATTCGAAAAATGCTTGAGCATAATGTTCACGTCTTTGTTGAAAAACCAGCCGTCACAGACGTTAACACCCTGAGAGACATAATAGGCCTAGCAAGAAAGAGAAACCTAAGAGTATTCTCTGGTCATGTAGAAAGAGTAAACTCTGTTGTTAACTTAGTTAAGGAAATTCTACAAGAACACAGAGGAGATATCGTAGAAATTGTTACACTTAGATTCAATAAAGCTCCGACAACTCCTGAAAACTATGTGAATGTCTTATGGGATCTTTTGATACATGATATCGACATAATGGTATACATATTCAATATAAGCAATGTAGATAATTTTAGAATGCTGAGCAAGGCTGTTAAACTAGGACCTGGCAATATACCGCACAAATGCTGTGTAACATACAGTATCGGAGATATAGTAACGTTCTCAAGCGTAGGATGGGTTGAAGAGGACTACACTCTTCGCAGATTTCTGATAATACGCGAGCAGGACAGTATTGAGGCTGACCTTTATGGAAGAAGAGTAAGACGAGTGGTTAGGAAGCGTCAGTTAGTCGAGCTGGAGGCCCCTCTCATAGACTCAGTATATGTAGAGGATAAGATCGTTCTTGAGGGACTCATAGAGAAAAGATGCACAATATTCGATATCGAGAACCTAGTCCCAACATACGAGATTCTTCACCGCATAGAGAAAGGGTTATAAAGAGCTAGGAG
>JALWFJ010000100.1 GCA_027036495.1 Thermoproteales archaeon | reverse complement strand
CGAGCTGCCGGAACTTGAATCACTCTATAGAAGAACCCTCAGAGAGCTCAAGGATCAAGTACTGAGATACCTTCTTCAAAGACTTCCAGTGACGAGACTCCTCTCAGAAAGAAGAGAACTGGTTGATCTTGCGAGAAGAGTGATCGACCTAATGCTATGCAAGGACAATGTTGCCCTCGCCGTACTCTTTCTGAGAAACTTGGTCTACCTCTATATCTACTCGCACTGCTGCTACTACAGGTTACTCGAGAAAGAACAATGCAGTGTGAAAACTCTAGAGAGATACATGGACAAAATTGAGCCGTTAAGGTATATCGAAGATGAAGACTTCAAGAAGCTTAAACTACTTGCTGAGACCATAGGTAGAACTGGACTAACTTCAGGACTATGTACAGGAATAGTAACAGAGGACCCGAGCCATATTGGCTACACATTGTGTCCAGGAACGCTAGACATCGAAGACGTAGAGAGAACCATAAACAACGTGCTCGATAAGCTCCCAAGCATCGATACGTACAGTCTCTGCGAGAACATAGTACCCGACATCAAGTCAAGAAGAGATCTTGATACTGGTGGGGCCGCCGGGATTTGAACCCGGGTTCACGGGCGCCCCAGGCCCGCCTCAGGTAGGGGTGGGGGCGGCTTAAGATGAAGGCTCTCCCAATATTATAAGGCTTACTGTGTAACTACCCTACTCAAGCCAGCGTTTACCGAGTCATCTGCTAAGCAAAAGCTCGGTAATAATGATGTCGTCACCATGTCTATCCTGTCCAGCCAAGTCTCTGCTGTGATGTTCAGTAAAGGCTATTTCTTCAGATACATCTTTAGAGACACTCTTAATAAGATACATGTGCCCAGATCTACATGAAGATAATAATAACAACCTGTCATATCCTCTCTTGTAGGCTTCAGCTAATATATCAGTCAGCCTCTTAATGAGCACTTTGAAGCCGTTCCTGTCTAGAACCTTAAGATTGTACTTGAAAAACAACATGTCCCTATCTAGACCAACATCTTCTGGAAATAAGAACTCAGCCCTGGATAATATAAGCTCATTATTTCCTAGGAACCTACAGTACTTATACAGGCCTCTTGTTCTTGCGACAAGATATAGCACTGACTTGAAGATCTTTCCCAGGATACTGGACGAGTTCCTGACATAGATCTCCTTAAACTGGGCATAGTTAGGCGCACATGCCCTGAAGCTATCTACTCTGTCTCTGGCTAGTCTTCTAAGATACTGGAACTCTCCTCTTGCATATCTGCGTCTACGTGGTCCCTGAGTCCACTCTTCGCGTCTAGGTATAGGTACTAGGACTTGTACTAGTCTAGCCTTGACTGCTGCTCTAGCAAAGAACTCTGTATCTTCGCCATGATTTAGATTACGCCATCCTCCAATCCTTAATGCAGACGTACGTGTTGTAAAGCCAAAGGGCATGTACACTATATTATTATCAATATTCTCAATATAGTACTCTATGACTTTAGAAGCGAAACTCTTTAATTCCATGTCAAAATCAACATACATAACACAATAACCGTTAGATAGTTTTAACGCGAGATCTCTACCTTTCCCTCTTGAACACCTTTCACGTATCACCTTTATTGGAAAGATTTTCGCCAACTTAGATAAGATCTCATATGTACCATCTGTAGAGTAGTTATCTGTCACAACAATCTCCCAGGGAACACCTATTGTGTTCATTACTCTTTGAATAGAGAGAACACAGTTAACTACTGTTCTCGTGTTATTGTACACTGTTCCGTAGACTGAGACTAAAGGCTTCATGTGTTCCGAGTTAGTGAGTTAAGGTAAATTGTTTGCTCGTGCTGTCATAGTGATTGGTATTTTGTGTGAGAGGGAGCCGCCCCCACCCCTATATCCTAGCCAGGCTAGACTACGGCCCCACTTTGTCACAGCTTTGTCTTGTTCTCGGCTTTATAAGTCTTTGTAGTTCCTGTTCTCATGGTGTCTGACGTCGTTTTTAAGTAGCCTCTGGATGTGTCTGCTATGCATAGAGTATCTGAGCTTAAGCCAGAGACTCGGCTTGCTCTCTTGCTGTTAGAGGAGGTTGCGCTTAGGGGAGGGTCTGCTAAGCTAAGATTTCTTAAGACTTATAGGTACCTTGTCTTCTGGCTGGGGCGAGACTATGCATGTTACTTCATTGAGAGGCTGAGAGAGGGGGGCTACATAGATGTTGAGGGTGAGAAAGTCAGGTTGAGGGTACAGGTGTCTCCGTCTCTGTCCTACAGTAGACTTGTTAGGCTTGCTGAGGAGACTGTTAAGGAGCTATATGTGACTGGTAGTAGGCTGCCTAGGTCGAGGCATGAGTAGACCCTTATTAGCACCTTGCTGGCATGTAGTGTCGTTATGTCGTATCCAAGACTCTTC
>JALWFJ010000099.1 GCA_027036495.1 Thermoproteales archaeon | reverse complement strand
AGCTTCTATCTCTCCCAAAGTTGAGCGAGCATAGACATCTCATGAAGCCTACCTCTAGGATAGGTCTTGAGGGACTTGCACTCGAGTTTCCTGAACCTCCACCTCTCTGGATAGTCTGAGCTACTCTCTACGCTGTCTCAGCTCTCTAGCCTTAGCTACGACCTGGTCAGCATCTAGACACTCTTCTCGAAGTCCCTTCGGTGGTCTAACTCCTCTCTGTCCAAGATACTTGCCGAGATACTTCGCCTCTCCTACAGTCTCTACAAGCACGAGATGTAGAAACCTTATTCCTGTCTTCAGTACTATCGTGTTTGGACTATTGTTCACGACCTCTATAGTCAGGTTTCCCTCAAAGCCTGCATCTACCACTGTTGGAGGTATCGACAACCCTAGTCTCGCAAGCGTGCTCCTCAAGTTACATAGTCCAACAATGTTCTCTGGGAGCTTGACGTACTCAAGCGTTGTCAGCAAGACAAAGTTTCTTGGAGGAATAACTATCTTGCCGTCAGCCTTGACTATCCTGAAGCTGTCTGTTAGATCATCCTGCTCGCAGGGATCAACTATTGCTCCCTCAAACGCGTAGATCGCATACTCGCTCCCAATCCTAAGATCAAGACCATTCTCGCGTATGGCATCTGCGAAGAGAGGCTCCACCACTAGCTTACCCTCCTCTACAAGTCTCTCAATCTGCGACCTAGCAAGAATCATCAGCTTATGTAATCACGGTACTCATTTAAGATAGGTTGGGACATGCCTGAGGTATTACCACGCTATTAGCCTGCCTGAGTAGACATCTAGTACAGTGCTAGAAGCCAATAACGGAAAATCTGACAGTGCTAGCCTTATCTACGTAGTCATTTTTCTAGTCATGTTATAATGCTGAAACAACCTCAAGTGGTTTGATGCTAAGCAAGGACATACTGCAAGATCTAAACAGGATAGACCCAGTAGATGCATGGAGAACACTGAAGGGTGCTGGAGTGAAGTTTGTCAGGTTCATAATAGTTGACATATTTGGTAGACCTAAGTGCGAGATAGTAGACATAAACTCTGCTAGAGACATATTTGAGAGAGGACTACCCTTTGACGGATCCTCAATACCAGCATACGCCACAGTGAACAAGAGCGACACCGTGGCATACGTCGACCTAGGCTCAATATACATAGAGACCTGGAATGGTGGAAAGATAGCGTCAGTGTTCACAAACGTTGTAGACGACTCAGGTAATCCACACCCACTCGACCCAAGGAACGTCTTGCTGCAAGTGCTCTACGACATGCGTAGAAGAGGATATGGCATGCGTGCTGGAGTAGAGGTAGAGTTCTTCCTCGTCGGCGACGTTGGAGGAAAGCCACAGCTAGCCGACAGTGGAGTCTACTTTGAGGGATACGACACTCAGATGCTTCTTAAGACAATACTCGAGATACAGACACACTTCGAGCTTGCAGGACTAGGAACATCAAAGATACACCACGAAGTCGCACCCAGTCAGTATGAGCTGAACCTACCTGCAGACAACCCAGTCAGGACTGCAGACAAGCTGCTAATATTCAAGATGATGACTAAGGACATCGCAAAGGAGCATGGACTACTAGCAACATTCATGCCTAAGCCGTTCTGGGGAATAAATGGCAGTGGAGCACATACTCACTTGAGCCTCTACGACTACAAGGCAGAGAGAAACCTCTTCGAGTCAGCAGAGAAAATAACAGAGACCTGTGCCTACGCTATCGGTGGCATACTGAAATATGCTAGAGAGATAAGTGCAGTGGTGTCACCAACAGTAAACTCTTACAAGAGGCTAGTGCCAGGATATGAGGCCCCAACAAGGATAGTCTGGGGATATGCCAACAGGAGCGCGCTAGTGAGAGTACCATTCTACAAGAGGAAAATAAACAGGATAGAGTACAGACAGCCTGACCCCTCAATGAATCCGTACCTTGCACTTGCCGTGATGGGCATAGCAATGATGAAAGGTGTAGAGAACAAGATTGATCCGGGACAGCCAACAGAGGAGGTAGCATATGAGCTCAAAGGAGTACTTGAGACACCGAGACACTTGCAGGAAGCAATAGATCTCTTTGAGAAGAGCGAAATAGCTGAGGCATTACCCTCAGAGCTAGTGAGAAAGTATGTGGAGCTCAAGAGAAAAGAATGGGAGAGCTACTGCAGCCATGTCAATAAGCCTTGGGAGGAGACTGTCAGCGTAATAACTGACTGGGAGTACGGACAGTACCTGTACACTGCATAGTCTAGATCATCCCGTTTCCTTAAGGTATAATCTCTGTACTGTCCTCAACTCCTACCTGTCTGACGTCTCTCAACGAAATCTTTCCACTCGCAACTAGGTCTCTGACAAGCTCAATCTTGGACAACACTAGCTCTATCGTGAAC
>JALWFJ010000098.1 GCA_027036495.1 Thermoproteales archaeon | reverse complement strand
TCTGAGCATAGACGATGTCAGAAAGATTCTGCTTAGCGTAGCTGAGAAGATAGATATCATGCTTAGTAAAAAGGTCAAAGAAGTGATTGTGAAGTCAGCAGTGTTCTACAACAATGAGCTTATAGGCACCCAAGATTTCTTCAAGCTACTTAAGCTTACTAGAGAACTATAAGCGAGAAAATTTTAGTCCGAGCCCTACGTCCTGACACGTTAAGCTATCTGTTATTCCCTCACGTGATAGACATCATTGAAGTATCTACACATCTTGCTCCAGTATGTTGGCAAGTCTATTCGAAAGTCGTCATTGTACTCTACTAGACTCATTAGCGATGGCTCAGTTGCTCCTCTCTCTATTAGTCTAAGAAGTTTTCTGTACGTGTTTAGTGCCGTATAGAATCCAGGACCAAATCTGAAGTTAATTAGCGGCATATAGATAGCATTAATGCCATGTCTAAGGTAGTGTACTGGATTATCTCTGTATCCACAGATTACTGCATCAATTCTGTGCTCCTTGACCTTTCTTATGACTTCCTCAACTGAGGGATTCTCCAGCAGCTCAGGTTCTTGTCCCTGTACCTCCGCTATGGTCTTTACGCTAAGCTCGTTGAGTCTCTTCAGATCTTCCTCGCTCAGTCCTCCCAGTCCTCGTGTCCACGCGATTAAGAGAGTGCATCTAAGTCCTAGATCCTCTACTGCTGACCATGCAGCGTCATGCATGAGTACTTGTACTGGAAGCGCGATGTTCAGGCTAGTAGCCTTAGCACGTAGCTTCTCGACCTGATCACTAATTTCTGACAATGATCTCTTAGCAACACTCTCAAACTCCCCTTCAAGTCCTAGACTTCTCCCAATCTCGATTAACAGCCTCAGAGTACCCTTGATCCCGTAACGACTAAGCTCGAATAGGTTACTTACGCTGCCTATAGAGAAACGCTGAAGCGGAAGTACCTCCATCTTAAGCTCCTCTCTTGCTGTCAGAGTCCAGAGAAGCTCATAGTCTACCACCATGAGCTCTGCCTTACCCATGGCTCGTATGTCGTCTGTAGTGTTGTTGTGAAGGTAGGTCCTGTTAACTACTGCTCCAGCCTCTCTAACTATGAGCTCTAGCTCTCTAAAGTTAGGTCTAGACTCATGTATTGGAAGTGCAAAGAGGTTAACAGACCTCTCGATTTTGTCCACGTTCTTGTCTACAACGTCTCTTATCATTGCTATGAGAGTAGCGTTTGATCCGGCGGGTGAGGGCATTCCTCTGACCTCAGTGACGACAGCTATGGGACACTTAACACCACTATTACGAGCATCCTCTACGCATCTTCCAACGTCATCTCCTATTATGTCAGGTGTACACCCAGTTGCCACAACGATCATGCCTGGTCTATATCTTCTCCATAGCTCGATCAGGGACTCAGTAAGTTTCTGTTCTCCGCCAAGCACGGCATCGCTCTCAGTGAGGTTCGTGCAGAACACTCTATCAATAATAACTGACGGATTGAATGCTAATACCTTCCTGTGATAGGCACATCCAGCTGGAGTGTGTAAAAGCGTGTAGCAGTCGGTTATGTTTCTCGTAACTAGCAGTACGCCAGCTAGTTTGCCAGGTATGGCTGTCTGTCTGTGAAATGGTATAGTCAGCCCAAATATGTCTCTCAACATCATAGCTACATCGTATTCACAGAGTTCAATATATGTTCAATCCAGGTTTTATATCCAGCAAAGCCAGCAAGAGGACAGTCAGTGAGTGCCACCATGTCAGTCACAGGAAAAGAGAATCTGACAAGAGGCACTCCAAGTCTCCTACATATATTTCTCTCTAGAGAGGATCCAAACAAGATCTCGCTATTCTCAGCAAGTTTCTCCACTTTATCTTGAGAAGGCTTCTCTAGTACATCCACGTTTGAGGCCAGACTGAGCTTTTGCATAAGCTCACTAGCGTAACCATAGTGTAGTACCACGGCATGTACATCCATTAGAAGCTCGCTTGCTAACATCTGAGCTAATGATAGTGATCTGCCGGGGTCACCGATGACCACCGTAGATGCATAGAGTAGTGCTTTCAGATTGAAGTAGCTTTTCTCCACTACGCTCTTGATCTCAGACTTAGCACGACTGTACAAGTCCTCTACGCGTCTAGCGTCTAGACCTAGCTCTCTTACGGTCTCTTCTAGAAACTTGTATGTATTGTTGAGTCCAAAGGGATATGGCACGACAATATATGGAACACCATACTCTCTCTCCAGGTATCTTGCCAGGTTCAGACCATCTCCGCCAACAACTACTGTTAGATCAGCACTTCCAAGTCTCTTCACGTCGTCTAGATCGCCTCCAGGAACAACTGCATTAACTTCCACACCACACTCATCTAGAAGCTTCTTTATCTCAGCTATGTCTTGTCTTGCTCTAAAATCGTCAGGCTTAATTCCGAGCAGGTTTACAGATCTTCTCCTTCTAGTGTTCTCTTTTTGTTTCTGTACAAAACTGGAGAGAAGCATTAGTGCTTCCTCAAAGCCACTCCTCATGTCGTGACTATGTCCACCTCCCTTAAATATGACTACAGGAACAGAGATGTTGTGCTCCTTCTTAGCTTTCTCGACAGTGTTTTCGATGTCCGTACCTATTAGTGCAGATGCATTGCCTTCAACTACGGCTATCAGCCTTGGCCTAAATACCTCGTATGCCGTGACTATGGCCTTGTAGAGTCTTCGCTCAGTGCCATACACGATGTCATCTTGGTGGACTCCACTGTAGAGTACGCGGACATTACTGTGGTCTTGAAGAAGTTCTAGAAGCATGAACCCACTATGACACCCCATTAGTGAGTGTACTATAACGTAGCAATCCTGTACTCCGTGAAGTGCTCTTATAGCTCCTAGAACTCTACATCCAGATATTGGATTGTATGGTTGGTTACTCATGATGTACGTCACCTTTCAGTTATCGCTTAAACTTAGATCTTATTCTCTGCTGAAGCAGTTTGCCTATCTCTGCAAGCTTATCGGGTGGTAGAGGTCTAGGAACTATTCTGCTAGTATTTGAGATCAGTCTTGCTGCGAGTTCCATGAACATCTTTGCCTCCGGACTATCTGGAGCGTACTCGATCACTGTCTTGTGCTCTGCCTCCGCCTCCGTTATGAGTGACGAGTAAGGTACCTTGAACAGTATGTTTGCATTTAGCTCTCTAGCAAACATCTGTACTATGTCTTCCTCATCAATTAGCGGTGAGCGAACATTGTATATCAGTCCTCCTAGTAGTGAACCTCCTCTGCTAGCAAACTCCACGATTCCTCTACATATGTTATTTGCGGCATAGATCGACGCGTAGTCAGAGCCGACGACTATGTATACACTGTCTGCAAATCCTGCTCTCAGAGGCATGGCGAAGCCTCCACACACTACGTCACCAAGCACATCGTACACAACTACGTCTAGATCAAGCTTCCTGAACACGTCAAGCTTCTTAAGCGTGTCTATTGCTATGAGCACTCCACGTCCAGCGCATCCATGTCCCGGCTTTGGTCCTCCAGCCTCAGCAATGTATACTCCCAGAGACCCTCTAAAGACGACCTCCTCGATCTTGACTACATCCTCTCTCAGTAAGTCATCGAGGCTTCTCCTCTCTAGACCCTTCTCTCTGAGTACATCAAGTATTGTAGGTATGTCGTTTCCACCTCTCAGACACAGGGTGCAGTCATGTTTTGGATCGCATCCAACAAGAAGGACTCTGTAGCCCATCACGCTCAAGGCAGCTGCAACGTTTGCCGCTATGGTTGACTTACCTATGCCTCCCTTACCATATATCGCTATCTGGAGAGGTCTCTTGCTAAGCTCAACTTTTCTCAGACTTGTAGTACACTCAGATATCGACATGTACATGGTTGCTTGTGATAGTGAGGATTTAAACGTAACTCAGTATGTTAAATTTACAATGCAGTTCAAGGATAGCTACCATTTATAACACGATGTCGTCCTAGTAACAGTGCGAAGAGATGAGCAGAAGAAGAGTAGCCATAGTCGGAGTAGGTCTCGACCCCGCCGGTCGTCAAGTAACTCTTGAAGTTCTTGAGAGTATAAAGCGTGCAGGTGTAGTGTTTGTCACACGTGCAACAGAGAAGATAGTTAGGACAATAAACCCGAGTGCTCGCATAGAGTACATATCCACCAGGGAGGCAACAATGGACTTCTCACGGCTAGCTGACCGGATTTACGAGGTAAATGATGATGTTATTGTTGCTGTCAGAGGAGACTCAACGTTTGCTAGTCTTGGAACAAGACTATACAGAGAGCTAGCGAGAAGAGGCGTTGAGTGTGTGCTCATTCCTGGGATAAGTTCTCTTCAAGTGGCTGCTGCCAGACTTGGAGTTGACTGGTCGAACTCTCTTGTGCTTGATGTGCATGCATGTCCTAGTGACCGAATGCTAAGACTAATTGCATCGTCCGTATTGATGGGCCTCAAGGTTATAACTACGCTTCATCCTAGACTAAGAGGAGAGGACATAGCTAGGTTCTTGCTGGAGTCAGGAATGAGTGATCTCAGGATGAGCATATGTGAAAACCTTGGTAAAGAAAACGAGAGACTAGTAACAGGATCAGCTAGCGATATTGCGAGAGCGACCACGAACTACAATGCCATAGCGGTGATCGAGTCGATGAATGATGTCAGATGGGAGAGCATACGTGACTCTGATCTTGTAACTTGTGAGAGCATACCTGGACCAACAAAGGAGGAAATCAGGGCAGTGACTGCAACTAAGGCCAGAATAAGACCTGGCTTTAAGGTCCTCGAGATTGGATGCGGTACCGGTGCTCTCACTATTGAGCTTGCTCTCAGGGTTGCGCCAGATGGTGTGGTGTATGCGTTAGACTATAGAGAGGAGGCTATCAGGACAGCAATGATCAATCTCAGAAAAGCCAGACTTGCTCACTTAGTGAGACTCATACGTGGAAAAGCACCTGAGTCCCTAGAGAACATAAATGACACATTCAATGTAGCGGTGATAGGTGGGACAGAGAACCTTGAGAGCACGCTGATGATTGTGTATCGTAAACTCGATGATCCTGGACGTATAGTGATAAATGCCGTCACGGTAGACACCGTTATTAAGTCATATAATGTTCTTCGTGATCTTGGGCTTGCAGTCGAGATAACTACTTGCTATGTTGCTAGAACTAGAGAGATCAAGGGCAAGCTAGTCTTCACTGCTCAAAATCCCGTCTTCATAATAACAGGAGAGAGAAAGAGGTGACTAATGAGAGACAAGGTGTACATTGTTGGCTGTGGTCCTGGTGATCCTGAGCTGCTAACACTCAAGGCATATAAGGTCTTACGGGAAGCTGAGGTCCTCCTCTATACAGGCTCTCTTCTAAGCAGAGATATACTTGACATTGCTGAGAGGGCTGAGCTTAAGATAGACACACATGGATTATCGTCGGAGCACATTGCTGGAATAATGACATACTTCTGCAAGAAGGGTAAGCTCGTTGTGTGGGCTCATGATGGTGATCCCACGATATATGGTGGACTATGGAAGATAATGATAATTCTTAGAGAGCTAGGAGTTAACTACGAGATCATACCTGGAGTATCCTCAGTAAACGCCTCAGCTGCGAGATTAGGCATGGAGCTGACCGTGCCCTACTATGCTCAGTCAGTAACTATTGCCAGACTCAGCATAAGGGCTCCAGTGAGACCAGAGGAGAAGCTATCAAGACTTGCTGCTACACGCTCAACGCTAGTCATACTTCTTGGAGCACATGCACCGGACAAGGTTATGAGGGAGTTGCTTGAGGCTGGCTTGCAGAAAGATGAGCCAGTAGCCGTCGTGTATCATGCAACGTGGAGAGACGAGAAGATCATTATCTGCAGACTTGAGGAGCTTCCGAAGAAGCTAAGAGAACATGGAGTTACTAGATGTGCTACAATGATTGTAGGTCCACCAGTTAGGGCACTCATGGGCATCATAAAGCCTAGAGAGAACACTCTAGTATATGATCTCCATGCTCGGCGCAGAGCATGAGAGTAGCAATCTGGGGAACACACACTGCAGCACTTTGTCTAGTTGAGACTATATTGTCAGAACTTGGCCTAGAGTGTACACCTCTACATGTCTCCTTCAGCGAGGCTAGGTCAACATTAGCTAGATGTTGGAGAGATCTAGACTTCATTGTGTGCATTTCACCCCTCCCTCTATGCGTCAGACTCATATCAGGACTACACGAATCAAAGCTTACAGATCCAGCAGTTGTGCAGGTGGACTTAACTAACAGACTTGTTGTGTGTGTTACAGGAGAACACTTAAGAGGCGGTGCTCGACTAGCAAAGTTGCTCTCAGAGCATATTGGCTTTAGGACTGTCGACTCCTCCAGAGCTTCCAGGCTTAGAGTAACAACCTTGGACGAGCTCTGCTTCAGACTAAGGCTAGCACCTAGTGATGCTAAGTTGCTCTCTAGATATGTTAGACTTCAGTGCGAGGGTGTAAAGATCAGGATAACTGCATGTAAAAGACTAGTAGACTGCATCAAGCTCATTCCCGGCACGGATAGACACTACGTGTTCACCGTGTGTGACTCTATGCCCAGTAATCAGCTAGTGTGTGAGGTCGATACTGAGAGAGAGCTTGTGCTGAGAGCTAGAAGGCTTGTTCTCGGTATTGGTCTGTGTAGCTGTGCCCATGTAGATGACTTAATGTTCACTATAAGACGTGCACTCTCTATATTCGGGATGCCCCTGCAGAGAGTGGACTACGTATGTGTTCCAGACATTAGGCTGAGTCATGACGCTGTAGGTTTTCTATCTACTCTTGGCGTTAAGGTTGTCTCCTTACCAATCGATATTACTGCGAGAGAGAGGGGTCTCTCTGTGGCAGAGCTTCTAGCTCTCTCTGCTAGCTCGAACCTTACCTTACTGGTAAGGAAGGTCAGAGGTAGACATGTGACGGCGGCTCTTGCTGAGGAGATCATATGAGGAGAGGAAAACTGTACATTGTTGGTATTGGTCCAGGATCGCTAGAGTACATGACGCTGCGTGCTCTTGACGCTATAAGAGAGAGCGAGGTTGTAGTTGGATACAGGCGATATGTTGAGCTTCTAAGGAAGGCTGGTCTCCTGGAGAGTAAGAAGGTTATATCAAATGACATGGGGCAGGAGCTTGAGAGAGTAAAGATTGCGGTTCAGGAGGCACTTAATGGCAAGATAGTCTCTCTGGTATCTAGCGGAGATCCAGTTGTCTACGGTGTTGCTGAGCTTGCACTGAGATACATAGATAGGAACAACCTTGACATAAACGTGGAGATAGTGCCGGGAGTAACAGCGGCGTTAGCAGCATCAACCTTGTTGGGTGCTCCTTTGAGCGACGACTTCGCGGTCATAAGCCTGAGCGACTATAACGTTCCATGGAGCGAAATCTACAGGAGACTTAGAGCAGCGCTCGAGAGCGACTTTGTAGTGGTTCTCTATAATCCGTCAAGCAGCAAGCGAGCTCAGAGACTTATAGAGGCTCTGAACCTGATCAGGAGCATCAGACCTAATGCCCTAGTGTGTATTGTACGTAATGCGTTCAGAGAGAACCAGATGATAGTCATTACGAGGGTAGAAAGTGTTGATCCCTCAAGTATAGATATGAACACTATAGTGATAATTGGATCGAGCAGAACTGAGGTTCTGAAGAGCGGACTTGTCGTCACAAGAAGAAGTAGAAGGCTGTCCTAGATTTTACCTTGAACAATATTTAAGAAGGTACTCGTTATGAGCAGATGACAAATGTCGAGAAAAGTTGTACTAGGCACAATCATTGGTATCATAGTTGCAGCAATAGTGATTGGAGTTGTGGCGTACAGCTTCCTGAGAGCTCCCAGCAAGACTGCAACTAGGCCATCTGCACCAAGTAGAGCACCGCCATCTGCACCGAAGCTTACCCTGGCGTGGGAGTCTAGACCGCTCATACCTACAAGCAATCTCTTGAAGATGGGGCTGTACGACCGTGCTTACTCGTGGTGGGACATCCTTAGTGCGCCAGTCAAGGTAAGTCCAGACGGAAAGTATGTCGTAGTGTTAGCACAGAACTACAAGGTCTACATATTTGATGCACTGAACGGCAAGCTGCTCAAAGTGCTTGAGTACGGTGTTGGTGAGGTTCCGACCACGGTAGCATTCTCTCCTGACGGCAAGTATCTCGTGATTGGTATCTCTTCCAAAGATGGAGAGATCAAGGTATACCATGTTGGTGACTGGAAGGTAGTCCTCGACATTAAGCTTGCAAGATTTGTGAAAGGTCCCTCTAACGCTACGCCCAGCACGATTTTCAGGAGTCCGTGGCTTGGAGTACTGCCAAGGTACATTACGTTTGGCCCTGATGGTAGGATCATGTACTTCGCCGTGGAGGAGCGTGAGGTTAATCCCAAGACGCAGATGTACGTAACTAAGCTGGTCCGAGTTGACTTGGCGAAGATATACCCAGAGATAGCGAAGAGATACAAGTCATATGTAATAAGCATGTGGACAACTGTAGGGTACGCTAGAGTAGTGGGCATTGACTTGAGGACTGGAAAGGTAGTCTTTGTCTGGCCTAAGAACGATACTGCATACATTGTGCTTCCAATAGTCAAGGTTGACCCTAATGGCAGATACATAGCAGTTGCATCATTCTTCGGGTTCTCTCCCTATAATCCTGCTAAGTGGCATGGAGGTAAGGTGTGGGTTATTGATGTAAGAACTGGAAAGGTAGTTTACACATTCAGTCCACCTCCACTAATACCTGCACTTAACAGGACAAGTATATGGAACGGCTTAGCATTTACGCCTGATGGTAGGTACCTTGTAGTCGTTACAGGTGACGCTAGAGTCTTCCTGATAGATAACCTGGAGTCTGTGAGGCTCGGAAAGCCAGTAGTAAAGTGGAGTCTGGAGCTTGAGAAGCCAATAAAGGCACAGGTGCTTCTAGTACCAGAGGTAGGAAAGGGCAAGTACAAGGTTGTTCCAAGCTACATATATACGTTTGGAGGTCTTGTTGGGATCTCGCATGGCAGGCTAATAGTCTATACATCAGCCACATATAGCACAACCTGGGTTCCAGGCTATCTCAGAAGACCGCTGTTAGAGCATCCTAACAGCACCAAGCTCTTCATCATTAACCTAGCTACCGGAAGAATAATATACATAGACAAGTTCTATGGCAAGCCCATGTACAGCAAGGTTACTCCCTTCACGCTGAGAGGATGCTACCTGGCTGCACCCATAGGAAGTGACTGGGTGAGAGGAGATGCATCAATGGCTGGAGTGTATGTGTGGTGGATCTGCACAACACCAAGACTGATTGCTAGGTTCTTGACGGTACAGCACGGACTTGGAGTACCACTAGATGTAGACATGTATGGAAACTACATATACGTGACCACGGGACCAATAAACATCGCCCCCTCCCCAACAGCTCCAATACACATAGTTGGCTCCTACCGGCTCATTGCCTTGAAGCTTGTAACATGACCCAACATATGTATGCACGTAGTGCTACGTTTAAAATAAAAGAAAACACAAGATAGTCCGTGAAGCCCCTCCAAACTCCTCTATCAAAACTAACCTTTCTTGTGTCCACAATTCTGGTCTCAGTGTTGCTACTTAACTTAGTACATGCTCACATGTTAACTAGATACTTCCCTGTTGAGGTGAAAATAGAGGTTCCTCCTGGAACTCGTAACTATACTCTCGTACAACCTAACAGCACAGTGTTCGGGTACATAATACTGGAGTCTCGGGTAAATAGGCTAGTTACTTGTCACGTAGAGCTGAGCGCTACTGGATGTAGAATCCTAGCTGGAAAGGAGTATACAGTAAAGCTCAGGTTCAAATATGACGCCAAGGTGATATATGTTAACCTGACAGTGACTTCCAGCAAGTGTGTATTAAACACACATCTGACATGTAACGGCCAGAGTATAACACTACATAAGGTGCTAGTTACATCCAAGCAGAGAGTCACAGTGAGCTTAATCTTACCCTCAGACTCTCTCTGTCATCCTGAGTCAAAGTTTGAGAAGTATACTCTTGTTGTCAGGGCTGGAGGTATACCTCTACTTAACCTTTTAGCTGGAGTTGGAAGAAGCGCACACCCAAACTTTCTAGGATTTGGATGTGTTAGGGTCAGTGGAAGAGGATTCTACACCGCGGTGCTGATTATAAGAACCCCAGAGGGAAAACCTGCCCCTATCTCAGTCTCGAGCAGTCCATTCACTCCAACGGGAGCAAGCTCTGGGGTCATCATCTTGACTGGATTCAGTAGATATGTAGTGTTTCCCCTATATAGCCAGATAAATCCAAGAGATCTCGTTGGTACCTACATAGTTGACCTCTACCTCTATGCTTATGGTAGCGAGAAGCCAATCCTACATAGGAGATATAGAATAAGGATAGTAGTGTTGGATCAGACGGCACTTCAGCTTGTGCTATTTAGTGGGCTAGTTGCGGTTCCCTTCTTCACGATAGTCACGGTAAAGTCGCTCAGGAAGGTCGACCTGAAGGAGCTTCTTCTCTGTGCACTCACAGCATCTCTGATATTCACCACGGCAATAATACCAGGCTACGTTCTCTGGGGAATCTCTGCCGCACTTGGACCCTTTGACTGGGTGGTTTATGGTGTTGCATGGAGTCTCCTCCGCATGATGTACTACGCAATCATCGTCATGCTCACAGGTAGACCTGGGATATTCACGCTTCTCATGTTCATTGTGTGGATATTGAGCACCTTGTTCTTTGGCAGGCTCAGCATAGTATCCCTACTGTGGGTTGCTACATCCTCACTACTCTATGAGCCTCTGCTCTACCTAGCTGGTGTAACCCGGGGTAGACCTACACTTGGAAGACTGCTTGCAGCGTTTACTGTGGCTACTCCAGTAGATCATTATGTTGATCTAATGCTCTACATGACGTTGTACAGGCTGTATTATGCTGATTGGTACGTGACAATGTACGTGATAGGCACAAGTATCTACTCCATAGTTGGAGCCATACTTGGGGCTAGACTCTCAAGAGATTTGAGAGTGATCGTACATGAGTAGTCTAGCAGAATTAAAGTTATTACTACACATAATGGTACTTATCTAAGATCGACGTGATAAGGCTGAGAGACGTCACGGTATGGTATGAGGGAGCATTAGCGCCAGCGTTACTCAACGTCAGCTTAGAGATCAAAGAAGGAGAGTTCGTGCTAGTTCTTGGAAGATCTGGCTCAGGAAAGTCTACTCTCGGCAAGGTAATAGCAGGGATTGTGCCACATGTTGAGAATGGAAAAGTTACAGGACTAATAGATGTAGCCGGGATAGATCCTCGTGCTGTTCCACTTCACGAGACATGCAAGGTCGTGATGTACATAGCTCAGTCCCCGTACGACCAAGTCCTCTTTAGCAGAGTCGAGGACGAGGTTAGGTTCACTATAGAGAACGTCAGAGGCGTAGCTGACTCTAATGAAGTAACGTGCTACTTATCACTTCTAGGTCTAGAGAAGCTACGTGACCGCAAAGTAACTGAGCTTTCTGGAGGACAGCTCCAGAAGCTCGTTATTGCCTGTGCTCTGGCTGTAGGGTCAAGAGTCATAATCTTTGACGAACCTTTTGCGCACCTCGATGCAGAGTCTGCACATGACTTGAGGAGAGTGTTCAGACTTCTTTGTCAAGAGCTTAGACGCACAGTTGTGCTCATAGAGCATAGGTTCAGAGAGGTTGCAGAGCTGATCGATGAGGGGCTTATCACTAAGGTTGTGTTGCTTAGCAAGGGAGAGATAGCGCGTGTGCTAAGTCCTGACGAGCTCTACCGCAATGTTAAGCTTCTGGAGACCTTCAGTATCAGGGTCCCAGTAAATGTGAAGATAGCATCTATGTTTGATGCAGAGATAAGGTCTTTTCGAGATGTGTCATCACTAGAGAGAATTCTGACACTGATTAGGCACAGTATTCGGACTGAGGCAGTTAGAGGGATTGTTGACTCTGATGGAGCTTGTCCAGTAGTTGAGCTCAGGTCAGTCTATGCAGGATATAAGAGAGGTGGTAGATCCGTCACCTGGACACTAAAAGATATCAACTTGAGGTTTACCAGCGGCAGAGTCTACTCTATAATTGGTCGTAACGGGTCCGGTAAGTCAACACTGCTTCTGACAATTATTGGGTCTGTTCCTCATGTCCGAGGTAAGGTCCTTGTACTGGGAAAACCTGTGAGAGGTGTTCAATCAGTGACTGGACTTGTAAGCTATGTTCCTCAGAATCCCGATCTCGTACTCACTGCAAGTACTGTCAGAGAGGAGCTTATGCTGAGAGCAAGGATCTGGGCAAGATCGGAGAGAGAGGCTGAGAACACTGTACGTGAGATTGTTAAGAGACTTGGACTGGAGAACGTGCTACACAGAAATCCTCATGCTCTGTCAAGAGGACAGCGATTTCGTGTAGCTCTAGCAGCAGCTCTTGCACAGAACACTCCTGTAATGCTGCTGGACGAGCCAACTTCTGGACAGGATGAGGAGTGCATGATCGTCCTGGGAGATACTCTGCGTGAAGAGGCTGAGAGAGGCAAGACAGTGATTCTCGTGACGCATGATCTAGACTTTGTGCATGACTATGCTGACAAGGTCATCGCACTCAGTGATGGTAGAGTTATTGCTCAGGGTAGTCCAGTGGATGTTCTAGGTAACAGCGAGATCATGAGGGCATGCGGCTTGCCTACTTGTCCCATTGCAGAGATAATGTACAGATGTGGAGTTAACCTGAGGCAGAGAGAGCTTCTCAGTCTGGTAGAGTCCACACTTAGAGCAGAGATTACGAGGTCATGTTGAGCAGGCTGAGCCCTATAACGCGTCTAGTGCTACTAGTGTCAGTGAACATACTTGCTATCTCGCTTGATAAAGTCAGGAACCTAATTCTGCTTACACTAGCTAGTTTAGCCCTATGGGCGTCCACGAAACCTGACATGAGAAAGATAAGGTTCACGTTGATGCTAGTCCTCCCAGTAATGTGGAGCATAGTCTTAATGCAGGGTCTCTTCTACAGAGGTGAGCCAAAGACCGTTCTACTAGTAATCATACCTGAGAACTTACCCGTGCTCGGTCCCCTCACAGGTGGAGTCTACCTATACTATCAAGGCCTAATCTATGGTCTGGTACAGTCTCTCAGATTAGTATCGGCCATGCTTGCTGGTCTAGCAGTTGCTTGGTCAACAACAGAGTCAGAGCTCATTAGGATACTGAGCATAGGGTCTAGAAAGCTGTCTATAGCTGTTGGAGTAGCCATAAGATCAATAGATGTAATATCAAGCGAGTTAAATGTGGTCATGCTAAATGTCAAGCTGACATCAAGAAGAGGAGTCTCCCTAAAGATCCGCCGCATAGTGAGACCACTTGTGGCACAGGTGCTTCGTAGAAGCTATGTGATGAGTCTAGCATTGCTGAGCAGAGGCTTCAATCCAGAATCTCGGTCAAGAGTCAAGCTAAATCTCTCACTGCTGGATAAGGTGGTTATCGCTGTCACGCTTGGCTTCGCTGTCTTCATTGGAATAGTCAAGCTTCTCACGATGCTCTTTCTCTACAACTTGCTGTATGTTCCAGCACTGGACTACCTGTACAGGTGGGCGCTAACTAGCTTATAGGGAGAAACATCACTAGTAATATAGCTGCTATGCATGTTAAGATGCTTGTAGAGATGTCAAATAACGTCCATCTTAGAGCGACTCTGAATGTGAAGAACGCAGACCTCACTGGGAGGTAAGACCTCAAATGTAGGACTATCGTCCTTATCATTGCTCCAGCAAGCATAGCTATGATGAGCTGTTTTAGAGTCAAGTGTCCCTCGTTGAACAGGGCCGCAGCAATGTACATTCCAGACATGTAGTGTATAGCTTGTGTAACTATGACTATAATCATCGACTCTGTGAGCCCTAGATTGCTTAGCACGGGATTTAGGACAGATGCTAGATACTCCATCACGTTAGTTCCTGTTAACACTATTACTATTACTGCCGCGATTGCAAGTCGAGGAAGGATCTTCTTAAGCGTTCTTAGACCACGAATAAGCCCGATCTTCACTCTCTCTCTGACTGGAGTCTCTGCTGCATGTCTCTCCACCTGTAGGAGAGCCTCTCTAAGCTTAGACAGGGTAATGCTGAGCATGTCTCGGTATCTTGACCTCACGACCAGGATGTGTATTCCGAGTCTCATGAGTGCCCTAAGAAGTGCTACTCCTGAGTAGATCAGCCCAGCCTCAACTCCGAAGAGAGCCAGTGAGAGCGGCATGGCAAATCTCAGGACATCGGCTACATGCACGAGGGGGGATATCAGTAGCAGTAATGGGTACAGGTTCTCTGAGTTGACATCAGACTTGTCTCTGAGCGTGGCAATGACTGAGTACGTCACGGATGGTGCTAGGAGACATGATGCTAGGAGTCCTAGGAGGAGTCGCTTCCTAGCACGTGCTAGTCTATTAAGTACGTTTAGTTCGACTACCACGTTCATCACCAGTACTGCCACCACTACCACTATCATCATTACAATCACAAGCTGAAGGACACCAGTCAGGGTCTCAGTCTGCACTCCTACCACTTCGAGTAAGTCCTTGCTAAGTTTTATTACTCTTGAAAGCAAGGTTGATAGACCAAGTGAATAGTCATGAAAGAAGCAGTTCTCTACAGACCACTACCGGGAAACAAGGTAGAGTGCATAGCTTGTGCGAGAAGATGCAAGATTCCTCCAGGACTTCACGGCTTCTGTGGCGTGAGATGGAACATCGGAGGCAGACTCTATCTCATGGTCTACGGCTTCATCTCAGCAATAGCAGTTGACCCAATCGAGAAGAAGCCACTCTACCACTTCAATCCTGGATCAATGGTGCTCTCAGTGTCTACATATGGATGTAACTGGATGTGCAAGTTCTGCCAGAACTACGACATTAGTCAGCGAAGAGTGCTTGAGGGATACCACGTGCCACCTGACATGCTTGTTGAGCTAGCATTATCGTATGGCGCACAGGGAATAACTTACACGTACAATGAGCCGACGATATTCATAGAATATGCACACGATGCAGGAACACTAGCAAGAAGACAAGGTCTCTTCAACACCTTCGTCACAAACGGCTACTTCACCGATGAGGCAATAGACCTACTATCAAAGTTTCTCGACGCAGCAACAGTAGACCTGAAGGGCAATGCAGACCCTAAGTTCCTCAGAAGATACTCAGGTGTGCCTGATCCTGAACCAATATTCCATGCGATGAGGGAGCTTAAACGTAGAGGGATATTTGTTGAGGTGACAGACCTAGTAGTGCCACAGATAGGTGATAGTCTGGAACAAGCAAGGAAGCTGTGCAGGTGGATTGTAGAGAACCTCGGACCAGACACACCAGTACACTTCCTGAGATTTCACCCAGACTACGAGCTGATAAATCTGCCATGGACTCCTATAGAGACACTCGAGAAACATGCACAGATAGCAAAAGAGGAGGGACTAAACTACGTCTACATTGGCAACGTCCCAGGACACCCATACGAACACACATACTGCCCAAACTGCGGCAAGATCGTGATCAAGAGATACGGGTTTGACATACTGGAGGTAAACTTGACAGAAGACAACAGATGCAAGTACTGCGGCCACAGAATAAACATAGCAGGAAAAGTGTGGCCAACATGGAAGCTTGAAGACAGGTTCAGGTACATACCCATAGCAAGCCTAACCCGCTACGTTAAGATAGACATAACAAGCATAGGGGTAAAGACGACATCAAAATAGGACATTCTCAAATAAGTTACAGGTCAGTGGAGGGGGATACTCTTCATCCCTTCGCCTGGGGCTAATTCTCATCATCTAGTCCTCTAATAACCGAGAACAAGTGAGAGCCAGTAGAGTGTTAGAAAATGCGTCTTAATAAATTGTAGTCTATGCCCGTGAACCTTTCTCTTTCATTTTCTCCTTTATTCTCTCTGCGAATAGAACTACTTCGTCTATGAGTCTTCGTACCTGCTCTGGACTTAGTGGTGCTACTATGAGCGTTGAAAGCACTTTTGCTATGTCTTGTGCAGGTTTTCTCTTTAGGGACTCTGGTATGACTACCTGTGGTATTATTAGTGGTATTGGAGAGTACTTTGCGAACCTCCTCAGAGTCTCAGTAAAGAGATTTATGAACGCCTCCACTGTGTCGACGCTCGTGTTAATTAGCTTGAATATCAGTTCCTCAAGCTCTCTTCTGAGCTCCTCGACTCTCTCCTCCACATGTCAGACAGGTCATACATTCATATTAAGCATTATCTATGCTATGGTTGCTGACTGTGTGCTTTACAGAAAGTCCCAGTCAACTTGCTCTCTAGTTGCAACAATCTTGTGCTCTATTTCTAGCAACAGGTAGAGTGTTCCAAGGTACGTGAAGTCAGTGAGATATATCTCGACTTTGTCTGGACAGGACCACAGCTCAAAGTAGGCTACTATGGTCTTCGTTGTAGTCTCTCTCTGTAGTAGTGTCCTTGTGATGTCTGTACCTGTTATTAGTGGGTTCGCACAGGGAAGTATTATCAGTATGATCTCCTTATCTAGAAGTTCTTCAGGTACCTGTAATCCTCTCAACTCTTCCTTCCTGTACATCTTGTTAAAGACCCTTCTTCTTGATACTCTAGCCTTCACAAATACTGACTCTCTCACAGTGTATCCAAGAGGATCTCTAAGCACTATTGCTGGATGTGTATGACCAATAACCAGTATGTCTGCCTCTAGAAAGTCTGCTGGTCTAGGCTTTGCATTTCCATGAAGCACAAGCACCTTCTTGTTTTCTCTCGTTGTCAGTAAGACTCCACGCGGGCTATATAGCAGTATGTTTCTTTTATTGATCTTCTCAACTATCTTGTCTAGCTTACCATCGTGGTTCCCAAGCACTATTATGACGTTCTCGAAGTGCTCTGCCAATGCTGAGAGAAACTCTCTCACTTCTGTCGCAGTCTCTGTTGCGACTGGAATCTCGTGCTTCACGTCTCCGTTAATTAGCACTGTGTTCACTTGTTCTCTCTGTCCCAAAGCTACATAGTGCTCTATCATCCTCTTTGTCTGTCTTGGAACGCGTACCCCCTTGAGGGCAAGCTCAAACTCAAATCCAACATGTGTGTCTGCGAGAAGTAGTACTTTCCCAAACTTCTCAGTATCAAGTACTGCTGTTGATGATAGCAGAGGCATCACTGAGCTAGCTTGTACTCGAGCTCGTGACTGAACGTGATCCCAAAGTACTTGGCTATTGGACAAGCCTTCAGACAGGCTCTGCACATGTCACATCTATCCGACTTAACTCTTGGATATCCAGCATTGATGTCTAGAGCTTCTCTTGGACATGCAGCTACACATTCTCCACACTGAATGCAGAAGTGGACTAGACATATGATCTTGAAGATGAGCTCGCTCAGGTTCTGTCCTACCTCTAGGTCTACAGACCATACAGTCACTCTGCCACTCTCCGAGATATATACCGTGGAGGTTCGCGTGTAGATCTTGAGTATATTTTGTTCTAGCTTCCACTCTCGAGAGAGTATTGGTAGGAAACTGAGTATCCTATCAAACTTAATCTTACTTACTCCCAGTATGACATACTCTATGGTTGCCTCATTGTTAACCTCGTTTATCCTCACGTTCAGCACAGAGATAAGAGGGTTACCTACCTGCTCAGGTCTATACGACACTCCTATGCTCCTGAGATAGTTTGAGTAGTCTCCAGGAAGCTTGAACCTCCACCTCCAGAGACCAAAGGTTAGCCAGACCTCCGGCAAGCCAGCTCTCCTCATGTATCTTCTCAGCTTGTCAAGCCACCATCCCCAGAGCTCTGGGTGATGCTGCTCTACAAGCTTGATCTCAGCTACTCTGAGAGTTGGACAGATGAAGCATCCAACTCGCTCAAATCCCAGCTCATAGAGTCTATTTAGAGGAAGATTGTTCTTCACTAGGTATAGCTCTACCTCAAGTGCGCACCACTCATATAGCGGAGATACTATGATATCTGCTGGATTTGGTCCATACACCTTAGTCTCGTACCCAGCCAGTGCCCTCTGAGGAGACTCATAGAGTCTCTGACCAGTAATGCTTACGGTCTTCTTGCTGCCTGCTCGCTCCTTGATATACCTCTTGAGTGGTAGAAGCTTGCAGATGGTAGTGCACCACCTCAAGTCGCGTGCAGGTGGTCCAAGAACGTTGAGTAGCTTCTCAAACCAGTTCCTGTTAGCAGCTACTATCTCTATCGGCACAACCTTGCTGAGCTCGTTTATGACCTCGTGAGTCTCTGGAAAATCTAGAGTTGTGTCGCAATAGACAAAGTCCCTTACTCCAGCCTCACTTGCTAGGTAAGCCACAGCTGTGCTGTCCTTTCCTCCTGAACATGTAACCATAGTAAAACAGTCAGAGTACCTACGAAGAGACTCTCTGATGACCTTCAGGGAGAACCTCTCAAGCTGCACCAACGTGTCTAAATTAGCCTCAACCACGTCACTCACTCTTGACGCCTTGGGCTCAGCTCTTATGTCGCTGAGCTTTCTGTAGATCTTGACGATCTTGAGCTTATTTCTCCTAACCTGAGCAATGCCGTAAAAGCCGCTAAGCGTCTTGAAGGGGATGAATGCTCTTTCTTCTGCTGGTAACTCGCCTTCAACAATGAGAGATCTGTCCACATACTCTCCCTCACAGTACCTATGGTCTCTTAGAATAGCGTAGTACCCTAGCTTCTCCTCAACTATCAGCCTTATCCCTACATAGTTCGGTCTAAACTCCCACTCTCGCTTCTTAACGTTGAAGTATCTCGCTCCAATGACCGCTCCACGTGCAATAACCTCATCGGCTGCATCAACATGCTGTATCTTGTTCAGCAACACTACCTCGTCTAGAGAGAGAAGTTTGTCTATCTTCGACCTAGGTATACCACAGCACTTCTCTACTGCCTCAATTATCTCCTCCAGGTCTCTCCTGAAAGCTAGCCTTACGTCTCTAGGATAGGCTATATTCTCCACAAATATACACTTCTCACCACACTTACCGCATAGATCTCTACGCAAGACCGGGACGTTGCAGTTGGCACACCAGTAAATCTGTGGTGCTCTCTCTCTGAATATCTGGACATACCTCTCTCTAGCTCTTCGGGACATAGACCAGAACCTTGTCAGAGAGCTACCGGGAGCGGTATACTCTCTGTATATAGAGACTGCTTAACGTTTCTCTTCTGTGCCAACAGTGCTGCCACTGTCTTCTCTAGGCGTTGCTTCTCTATCCTCAACGACCTCAAACACAACTTCCTCTCGGGAAGAAGGCCCCCTCAATGCCTGCGCTACATGTATAGGTATTATGAGGTAACAGTTCTCGAGTGCTCTGCCGTAGATCTGAACCTTGGCATCAGTGTCTATGGGCTCTCCGGTGTCCCTATATAGTCTCAATCTGACTCTGACCTTGCTAGCAAGCTTCACACCATTTAGCTCAGCGACTCTCAGGACAAGCCTCGGCACCTGTATAACCCACATATTCTCCTTTCTAGTAAGAATTCCTACAAGCTTCACAGCTAGCTTCCCAGAAGAACATACTTATAAGACTTCAATAGGCGGAGGTCAGCCCACCTCCTTACAATCACCCCGATTTAGCTCGGTCATTGGTGGGGAACTCATCACCCCCTCCCTGCTGGAGCTTCAGAGTCCTAGGCTTGTCTACAGTGGACTCCATGAGATTCACCTCATGGACATTGCCGAAGAGTCTAGTCATAACTTCACGTAAAGTCTCTAAGAGACTATTGTAGTCCTCATACTTATATCTGTACAGGTTAGATCTCACCTCTCTCAAGTCACTACACCCAAATCCCGGAACAGGCTCAAAGAGAGGTGACACCTCTAGTTCCCTCGAGAGCTCTAGTTCAGGTCTTACCTCTCTGTTCTCAGTCAAGGAGTAAAGCACCAAGAGAAGACTAGCCTTCTCAAGCAAGTAATCTATATGCCAGTGTTTTCGTGTAGGCTTCCTCAGATACCTAGTCAATCTTCTTCTAAGACCACTGAGCGCAGATCCAACATATGCGTAGAGTCCTCTACGTATGTTGAAAGTCTTAGCCTTAGTCACGACACATATATCATTGGTGACCCTGATCACAAGTATGTATACTCCAGGCTTGCTAGGCAGAGCTTTCTCTCCAAGCATTTATCTACCTCACCTGAGAAGATCCCTATCTCAGCGTGCTGAGTAAAGTAGCTGATGAGGGGTTCCAAGCGCTGAGCTACGTGATGAGCTATCTCCTACAGCAACATACTCTATACCTGAACTTTAGCATACACGGAGCTCTTGCACAATCCTCGTGATGTACTCTATGCACAGCTTCTTAATATCGTCAGGGGTGAGCTCTCCAGCTCGGTATATCTTGTCTATCTCTGCTGGGTCTGATGTTGTTAGTGAGCCGCGTGTGGTCTCTATTTCTATCTTGCCATAGTACGGCAACACGACATGTTTCAGTATCGATACAAGGGGATTAAATCTGGTTATCTTGGGAGGACAGTATGCTCCTATGATCTTTCTTTCTATGTCCTCAACAGTGTCCTCTAAGAATATTGCATCGTCTGGTCTGGAGGAAGTCATCTTGATCTCGGAGTAGAGCTCTATTAGGTCTGTAGTCTCCATTGAAGTCTCGTCAACATCTGCTCTCAGTCCAGGTATGACTGGTAGACCAAGAATTACCAGCCTTCTCGAGTTAAGCCTAGCAACTACATCTCTACCCATGAGAAATGCTGGCTTCTGCTCTAACCCACCTACTGCAACATCTATATTCAAGTAAACTGAGTCCACAGCCTGCATGAGGGGATAAAGCATCTTTGAGAAGTCTTGCTCAATCTCGCTTGCCCTTCTCCTCATGACCACCACAGCTCTTCTTATCCTCTCAACAGGCATGTTCTTTGAAGCTCTCAGAAGAAGTCTAAGATACTCGGGGTCAGACAGTAAGTCCTCACTTCTCACGTATCTCGGAGACACACCCAACTTAGCTAGCACGCTCCTAACCTTCTCAGTATAGGATTCAAGCTCGCCTGGAGTCCCCTTATCGTTTATCCACGCATGCCAAGTAGCCTCAAGCACTATGACCTCAAATCCAGCTCTCTGTAGATCCCTAAGCTTTAGCATCCACGGAAGCCACCCAATGTGTACACGGCTAGAAGGCTCATACCCAACGTAGCATCTTGGAGCTCGACTCTCCTTAAGTAGAGACTCAAGCTCACCTTCAGTAACTACTTCCTCAACGTTGTACTTTACCAGGTTAAGCCTGTACTGAAAGTCTGTATCCAGATTCTCCACAGGGTCAAGGCTCAGTACACTCTATTAAAATAGTCTGCCTGTACACAGGTAAATGCAGACGTTAATTCTAGCGGCACCTGGTCTAACAGCTGGCCTCCTGTGGGGCTTTGCATCATGCATGTACAAGAAGATTCGTCTAGGCTATGCACAGCTAAACTGGTGGAGACTACTTGCAGCCTCTCTAACAGCTCTCATAGCTGGACTAACCTGTAACCCAACCATAACATACACGCTCACCTGGGCAGCACTAAGCGGCTTCCTATCTCTAGGACTTGGAGACACGCTCTACATACTTAGTCTCAAAATTGCAGGAGTAGCTATTGCAGTGCCGATAGCATTCTCGTACATTGCGATAACACAGGCACTATCTGGACTCGTAGGAGAGAAGTTCACTCTCGGAAAGACCACTGGAGCAATAATAGCACTTACAGGAATAGCAGTACTCTACATTGGAGCACACAGAATAGAGAAGAAGAGAGAGGTCGTACAGGGTGCACTACTGGCAGTAGCGACAAGTCTACTCTGGACTGCTGGAAATGTAGCACTCAAGTATGCACAAGGAGCACCACTAATGTTAATCGTCGCAACAAGAGCACTAGCAGGACTAGCAACAATAACAGCCATAGCTAAGTTAAAGAGAGTACAGTTACAAACCAGAGATTACAGCGAACTAACAAAGCTAATCATAATCAGCATAGCAGACCTAGTACTTGGAGTACTACTCTTCGTATACTCAATACAGACAGTAGGACTAACACTAACAGTCATACTAGTAGCACCATCACCAGCAATAGCACAGATACTCGCAGCAACACTACTAAAGGAAAAACTTAGACCACAGTACATAGCAGGAAGCATACTAACAATAACGGGAGCAATAACAGCAACAATAATGTAAAGAAGAATCAGCGTGTTTTGGCCTCTTCACCCAATCCGCGTGGGTTCAACTCATCATTACACATACTCACTCCGGCTTTCTAGACTCCATGGTGAGTTTATCTCGCTTATTTACTCCTACTTATTACTTCTTACTTATAACGACAAGAATGTTGCGTAGTATACAACGATTGAGTGACGGTAAGGGCACCAGAGTATGACGTAAAACGTTTTACCATACAGTACATGGTGGATCACTTTAGTAATGCCGGGACTTGAGTGCCGAGAAAATGAGGAATGCTATATTGAGGAGACAGGCTGCTTCGTGCAACTTCCACTTACAGGTACCGTAATACTCTTTGTTGACGCAGAAGCAATAGGGATTACAGGTAAACACTGTGATTGTATTGTGACCTTAAAGAGAAGTAAGAATAATAAAGAAATAATTGAGATTTTCTCTGTTGATCTCAAGTCGATAAGAGTTATCAAAGTGGATGAGGTGGAAGGCTTTACGGAAAGCATTAAAAGTAAGTGCATAAACTGTATTGATTGGGTTAAAAGTAAGTTTCCTAATCTTTTTAGGCAAAATGCACAGGTAATAAACCATTGTGTTCTTGTAGCTCCGCGCGATATATTTGAGAGTAATTCTAGCCCATTTAGATATATTAAGACTTTGATCAAAAATAGACTAAGATTTCACATTACGCAAATCTTTGAGGACATTAGAATAGTTGAGTGTAATGTTACAACAGTAATGGGTGGGCGGGTGTGGCATAGTCCGACCGAGGGCGAGACTAGCTGTACTGGTATCCTAATGATTATAACGAGTAAGAGACGAATTATCGAGAGAGATAAAATAAGTAATGAAGAAATCATTCGTTATATTTATGATTGCTGAGTCTTCTCACACGCTACCTTAAATGCCCAGTCAGCTAACTTGTCTATAACTTCCGTTATCCCTGGCACGCTCTTACTTAATACGTCTTCAGGTTTCACTGGACTTACTAACCCTTCCCTAGTGAACTCATAAATTCTCAGATCTAGGCTCTGCGAAGCCTCTGCTACTACCTCAGCAAGATCTTCTACCCCCTCGCTTATATAGGGTAACAGTTCTTTAAGCAGACTCTCTATTTGTTTCTTGTTAGGTTTAAGCACTGATAGTTGGCTCAGCATTATCGCGAGCAAGTCACTATGTGTAGAAGCAACAACTTTACACTTACAAAGCTTTGGTAATGATGCGAGAAATAGTGCTACCACTATCTGTGCCCTAGGGTGTAGCTAAGCTTCTGGCTCCTCTATCAATATTATGGAACTCTCTCAAATGCTGAACAATGGAAGTATAAGCCCCACAACTTCTCCGACAAGCGCAGAAGCCATTTTTAAGTCGACCATTACGTTTCTCTAATGATCTCTATATAATATAATATTCTCTTAGTGTTAGTTTCAAATATTAGACTACCCTCAAGCAAGGGTACGGCAACGCTTAACAACTTTCTCTGTGTATCTGTAAGCTTACCCTCTAGTAATATTCCACGTCCTTTACTGACCCGGTGAGTGTAGCTTGCATATATGGATAGCAGTTTTTTAACTACAAACTATAATGACTCTGTTACTTCAATTGGTTCACGCGAAGCACTTTCAACAGCGAGTACAATTACATTTCTTCCGAACTTTCAATCCACTTTTGGTGATTCTTGATGCACATGGCTTCACTGGAAAACAATGTGAAATCTTTCAATCCACTTTGTGTGATTCTTTGAAACGAATTTGGAAAGTTAGAGTGAGAGGAAGCATAATCTTTCAATCCACTTTGTGTGATTC
>JALWFJ010000097.1 GCA_027036495.1 Thermoproteales archaeon | reverse complement strand
GATCAGCAATGAAGGATCCTCTCTAGATATAGGACCAACATAGTCCTCAAGTCCTGTCTCACACTCAATAACCCTTATATTCTCATTGTTTACCTTCGCTCTTATTCTCTTACATACCTCTAGACCTGCCCTATCCTCAACATACCATCTGCTACCTAGACATACTATGACTATGTTAGACACAAGATAGAAATCCAAGCATTAGAGTAAATATGTATCTAGATTTATCTGATAGATTGAGGGAAAGAAGATAGAGAAGGTCTAGAAGAATGCGGCCTTGTTAATCTAGTATTTTAGTCCTCCGTATATTCTGTGTATTATCCTCCTAAATTCCTCGTACTCCTCTGCATCTGTGAGCTCCTTCTTTCCATAACGTAACATGTTTGCTATCTCTGCTGTCTTTTCAAGTAGCACCTTCTGCTCTATTGATGCTACTAGCAGTCTTGTGTGTATGACTGCGTCGGGGTTAACGCTTATGTAGTCTATTCCCGCACGTACTAGGAACTCAACTATGTCTGGGTATACTGATGGAGCTTGACCACAGATTCCAACTTTCTTTCCTAATTTCTTTGATTTTCTTATTATGTCGTACATTGCCTTTAGTACTGGCATTTCTCTCTCGTCAAAGTATCTTGGATTTTCTCTTACCAGTATCTCGTTGTCTCTGTCTACGCCCATTATTAGCTGTGTTAGATCATTGCTCCCTATTGAGAAGCCATCAACGTAGGGTGCAAACTCCTCAATAAGTATCGCTATGCTTGGCACCTCAGCCATTGCGATGACCTTAAAGTCACGTCCTCTTACAAGCCCCTCTTCCTCTAGTATCTCATTAAACTTCTCTAGCTCCCAGGGCGTCCTGACAAATGGGACCATCACATGTACGTTCTTTAGACCGAGCTCCTCTCTGACCTTCTTTATTGCTCGAACTTCTAGTCTGAAACCTTTCTCGTAGGCCTTGCTTATGTACCTGGATACTCCTCTCCATCCAAGCATTGGGTTACGCTCTTCAGGCTCAAACTTCTCTCCACCTACAAGCTGTCTGTACTCGTTTGTCTTGAAGTCACTGAATCTGACTATTACTGGTCTTGGGAATATTGCAGATGCTACCTGAGCTACGGCGTCAGCAAGCATGTTGACAAACTTGTCTTCTTTTCCTATGCTTATCAGGTAGAGTGGATGCTCCCTAATTACGCTGCTTATCGTGAACTCTATCCTCATGAGACCGATTCCATCAAAGGGAAGATCCTTGTACTCGTGGATCTTGTCTGGAATTCCGAGGTTCATGTATATCTGAGTACCTGTTCGTACCCCTCTGTAGATGTGAAGTATAAGCTCCTTTGGTGGAGCTACTGTTGCTATGGTCTTAGCTTCCTCCTTTCTCTCCTCAACAGTCTTGACCACACCTTCATACACTACTCCTCTGCTTCCATCGACCGTGTATGTGACTCCGTCCTTCATTACCTGTGTAGCATTACCTGTGCCTACTACTGCCGGTATCCCAAGCTCTCTGGAGACTATTGCCGCATGTGATGTCATTCCTCCCTCATCTGTCACGATCGCTGATGCTACTCTCATGTAGGGAACCCAGTCCGGGTTTGTGATCTTTGTGACAAGTATGTCTCCTGGCTGAATCTTCTTGGCAGCATCTTCAAGAGTCAAGCAGATCTTAGCCTTGCCAACAGCAACTCCAGGACTTGCGGGTAGGCCCTTAACCACGACCTTCGTCTCTGCAGGTGTTGCTGCTTCGACCTGCTTAGTCTCAGCCTCCTTTCGGCTCCAGACGGTCTCGTATCTGACCTGTACTATGAATATGTTGTTCGGGAACTTGAGGTCTGCATCTATGGCCCACTCTATGTCAAGTGCATGGTTGTAGTGGTTCTCTAGCTTTATACCGTACTCTGCCAACTTTATCGCCTCCTCATCAGTTATGCTTGGCTGCGTAGCCTTGTCTGGTGGAAGCTCTATCTTCTTTGTTAGCCCACTCTCATCTCGCACAACCGCAATCTTCTTCTCGGAGATCCTCTTCTCAAGTATCTGTAGTGTCTTCTTGTCGATGATGAACTCGTCTGGAGTTATCTCACCACTTACTATTCCCTCTCCTAGCCCCCACACCGACTCTATGACGATCTTGTCTCTATCCCCTGTCACTGGATGAAGTGTGAACATGACACCAGCAGATCTTGCATTAACTAGCTTCTGGACCAAAACAGACATGAACGTCTTGTCGTGAGGAATACCCTTAGCATCTCTATACGATATTGCTCTAGCTGTAAAGAGACTCGACCAACACCTCTTCACATAGTATACTACACTGTCTTCCCCTCTGACATTAAGGTAAGTGTCTTGCTGACCTGCAAAGCTAGCTCCTGGAAGATCCTCCGCAGTCGCACTCGATCTCACGGCAACTGCAACATTATC
>JALWFJ010000096.1 GCA_027036495.1 Thermoproteales archaeon | reverse complement strand
CTACCTTGCACACGCTTCTCAGCGACACTTTTTCCAACAATTCTTCTCAGTGAGAGGAAGAGTCATCACTGCCGTTCAGTGCGACCGAAAGCTCATCATTCTCTAGTCATTACTATAATATAGTACTTTACACCTCCTGTACTTCTGCGCATCTCTGAGCTCATTAATCTCCTTATTATGCTCATATCTATCACCTTAAAACTAACCTTTGTCTTCTCTAGGACTCTTGTCACCAATGTAATGTGGTCAGGTATTCTTTTTATTCTAGACATGTTATATCTGAGGGAAGTTATTGGGTCTACTCCCTTAGTAATCATTTTTAAGGACTGTAATAGTGACTTTAGTATCCTTCCTTCTCGCTGTTGAATGCTCAATCTCCCATACACCATCAAATATCAGTAATATTCCTCCTTTTCTCAGCGTGTTACTCCACCGAAGTACGGCTAAGTGTGGCCTCTCCAGAGTCCATAATACGTGTCTCGAGACTGCTATGTTCATGCTTCCTGCTCTTATTGGTGGCTTCTCGCAGTCTCCCTGAACAAAATCTACAAGCAGGTTCTCTCCTAGTTTACGCTTGGCCTCTCTAAGCATTCCCTCAGCAATGTCAAGACAGAGAACATATATCCCCATTGAGGCTAATATTCCCGTAAGGAACCCAGTGCCACATCCATAATCTATGGCTTTGGATCGTGGTAGCTCTCCTATCGTTAATCTTAGCAACTGGCTCCATACGTGTTTAAAGCCTGAATGACTTGGAGCGTTGTCGTACGTTCTTCCTCTCTTGGACCAGTATCTTCTAACTATGTGCTTCATGGATTTTGTCAGATCTTACTCTGACGGTATTACTTGCGGTATCCCATCATCATAGACGACTCTGAACCTGACGCCGTATATTCTCTCGAGAATGTGGGGTACCACGACTTCGCTAGGCTCGCCTTCACATACTACCTTGCCTTCGCTCATTATGATTATCCTATCACTATAGCGTGCAGCTTGATTAATATCGTGTAGGACTATTATCACGGTTATGCTAAGCTTTGTGCGAAGTTCTCTTAGAACTCTCAGAACTCTGAACTGATTTCTTATGTCTAGATGGTTCAAAGGTTCGTCCAGTATGAACACTCGGGGTCTCTTAACCAGTGCCTGGGCTAGATATACAAGCTGTTTCTCTCCGCCACTTAGCTCGCTCATGTATCTCTTGACATGCTCTCTAAGACCTAGAAGGTTCACGACCTCTATTACTGCTCTGTGATCTTCCTCAGACACTGTGAGCTTACCTGAGAGGTAGTGTATTCTTCCTAGCAGTATGTACTCGTACACCGTCATGAGCGATGGTGGTGGAGAGGTCTCCTGAGGAAGATAACCTATGATTCTGTTCAGTTCTCTCTTAGGTATAGTGCTCACTTCTCTCTCAAATATCCTTACCTTCCCACTCCAGGGTCTACATATCCCGACTATACATTTCAGCAAAGTTGACTTTCCACTCCCATTAGGTCCCAGTATTGACACGAACTCGTTCTCGTATACTTCAAGAGACACATCTCAGCACCAGCTTATCCCTGTACCCAAAGGTCAGCTTCTCGATCTCTACTGCTCTCATGGTCACCACACTCCTCTCCTACCTCTAACAACGAGGTAGAGAAAGAATGGTATCCCTATTATCGAGGTCACTATGCCTATGGGCACTATTGCTCCAGGAATCAGCGTCTTGCACACAATCGCCGCAGCAGAGAGGATCGATGCTCCAACAAGACCTGACACAGGGAGCAGGAACCTTGAGTCCTCTCCTACAAGCATCCTAGCTATGTGAGGCGCGACCAAGCCGACAAACCCTATTATCCCAACAAAACACACAGCCACAGCAGTCAGCACCGACACCACAAGCATAGCTATGACTCTAGCTCGCTCAGGGTTCACACCAAGAGCTCTTGCCCTATCATCACCCAACCTGAGCAGTGTCAGCTCCCAGCTCATTCTCAGGAGAACAGCCAGAGAGACTGCAGTTACTGCGCTAACTATCATGACCTTAGGCAACGTTGACTTAACTAGACTTCCAAAGAGCCAGAAGACTATTGCCTGAAGAGCTTCCTCACTAGCAAAATACTCCATAAGTGAGAGCAGCGAGTGAAAAAGAAACGCCACAGCGATGCCAGCAAGCACAAGCGTCTCATAAGTAAAACCTCTAGCCTTACCTATGCCAAGAATAAGCAGACAAGTCAGAAACGCGAATAAAAACGCATTAAGCGGAACAACAAGCTCACCACATCCAGGAACGGCTATAAGACTAATACCCAGCGAATACACTAGAGCCGCACCAAAGCCAGCACCCGCAGATATACCAAGCGTATATGGAGAAGCAAGAGGATTATTCAATATAGTCTGCATGACAACTCCAGACACACCAAGAGCAAAACCAACAGCAACAGCCATCAGAGACCAAGG
>JALWFJ010000095.1 GCA_027036495.1 Thermoproteales archaeon | reverse complement strand
CCAATGATCTTCTCTCTTGGGAACTTCAAGACCTTGGCTGCAACATATGTCATCACGTCGAGAGGATTTGTGACTACGATCACGATGCTGTGAGGAGCATACTCGGCAACATTCTCGCACACGGACTTTATGATCTTAGCATTCTCAAATGCCAGCTCTTCTCTAGTCATTCCTGGTTTTCTTGCAAGACCAGCAGTTATCACAACCACGTCTGACCCAATAATGTTCTTGTAGTCGTTTGTCCCTGTTATGCTGATGTTCTTTCCTAGCAGAGCCGCAGCATGAGATAGATCTAGCGCCTCACCCTGTGGTAATCCCTCCACAACATCTACAAGCACTATGTCACAGATCTCCTTTAACATTAAGAACAGTGCTGCAGATGTACCTACACGACCTGACCCTATTATTGACACAAGGTGTCTCATTATTTGTCGAGATCCTAGTAGTACAGGAACGCCTTATTAGCTGTTGCCTAGGCTAGAAGCTTGAGTAGATCCTCGGGTTCAGATACTCGGTACCTCTCAGCGTTAAGCGTCAGAATTATGTCAGGATCTTTGAGACCATGTCCCGTAGCTATCAGCACCACGACGTCGTCCCTCTCTAGGACTCCACTCTCTCTTAGTTTAACGTAGGCTGCAAGTGTTGTTGCACTTGCAGGCTCAACGGCTATTCCTTCCTTACCGAGAAGCTTCTGTGCCTCTATTATCTCCTCGTCTGATACCGTCAGGAACATGCCACCACTCCTCACTACGGCTCTCCACGCTCTGTACCAGTTCACTGGCCTTCCTATCCTTATAGCAGATGCCACAGTCCTAGGATTGTCTGTAAAGAGGGGCTCACTGAGACCCTTCTGCCAAGCATACGCTATTGGGGCTGCTCCCTCTGCCTGAACGCCAATCATCCTGGGCATCTTATCAATGAGTCCAAGCTCTCTAAGCTCCATGAAGCCCTTCCATATTGCGTATATGTTGCCAGCGTTTCCTACAGGAACAATCACGTAGTCAGGTACTCCTATGTCTAGAAAGATCTCATATGCAGTAGTCTTCTGACCCTCTAGGCGCCACACGTTCACGGAGTTGAGAAGATACACGAGGTTATCTTTTCCGACCTTCCTTAGCGTGTCGAGCACCAAGGATAGCGCTCTGTCGAAGTTGCCCTCGACCTCGACCACTTTTGCGCCATAGAGCACTGCCTGTGCTAGCTTCCCCTTGGCTATTCCGCCATGGGGAACAACCACGAGGCAGCTTAGTCCTCCTCTTGAGGAGTAAGCTGCCGCACTTGCAGCAGTGTTGCCCGTGGATGCGACAATTATGTATCTTGCCCCTATAGACTTGGCTATAGAGACTCCCACGGTCATTCCCCTGTCCTTAAATGACCCAGTTGGATTAAGACCCTCATACTTCACGTAGACCTTGCCATCCACTACGTTCTCCAGTTTCAGCAGAGGCGTGTTCCCCTCCCTTAGAGACACTACATGAGAGACTTGGGGGAGAACATCGCGAAACGCCCACACACCCACATTCCTGTTCCTCCTTATGTGCTCCAGATCTATACTCACTCTTGAGAGGTCAAGCACCGCATCAAGCAGCTCTCCACAGTGCTCACAGCAGAATCTGAATGGTGTGGGTTCGTACTCTCTTCCACACCTTGGACAGACCAGGGTGTACCTTCTGAATATGCTTGCTATCTTGTTTCCAGATAGGTCACCTGAGGTGCAGCTACGTCGAGGCATTTAAACTATACCTGGCTACTACTATGGGCGTCTCTGTTGAAGAACCCTTCTCACAATAAAGCTCACAAGAGCTATCGACACGAGAACAGTGATTGTCGATACGCTAAATACGACGAACTGTACGTAGTTGCCGAGGTAGGTGAAGGGAAAGGTCACACCCTCCACTATGTAGTACGTAAGTATGCAGCACAGATAGGCTGAGTATATCAACAGCGCGATGAGCGCAGTTGTTCTAACTAGGTCTAGTATCCTGATCATCTTCTCTCTACCTGAGATAGCCCTCTCATGAACCCTCTTGGCAGACTTTTTGCTCATTTACCCTTTGGCAACGTGACTAGGATTATTAAACAGTGTTGAGGACGAGTCAAGGTACTCGCCGTGACACCTGCAGGCGTGATTTATCTTGGAAGACATTTGATGCTTCGATCAAGGTACCTCAAGAAGGTACTTGAGTGTGAGATAGGCGGAGTGACCAGAACGATAAGGCTAGGAATTGTTAAGCCAAAGTTCAGAGAGGTCTACATACACAGTGCAGGTAAGGTAGTTGCAAAGGCAGAGATAGTCAGAGTCGTGTACAAGAGGGTTAGAGACTTGACAGACGAGGACGCCATGCTTGACGGCTTCAGGTCGAGAGAGGAGCTGATCAGCGAGCTGAGAAAGATCTATGGCAAGATTAGTCCAGACATGTACGTGACAATAATAGAGTTGAAAGT
>JALWFJ010000094.1 GCA_027036495.1 Thermoproteales archaeon | reverse complement strand
TATGTGGGTCTATTCCTTCCTGTTTCAGTATTTGTCTAATTATGTCGTGTTGGGGTCCTGCTAGTGGTCTGTACTTGTATCCGGGTATTGGTATTACTAGGCAAGCTTTTTCTTGTTCTATTAGCTTGTTTGCTTTTTCTTTGAGTTTTTCATTTGTTATGTATATGATGTGGTGTGTTGGTAGTTTGTGGTGGTCTAAGAGAGCTATGTGGTCTCCTACTTCTGCGTACTTTATTGAGAGGCCTAACTCGATTCTCTTGCTTAGGCATAGGTTGAATATGTATGATTGGTAGGACTCTACGTAGAGTCTGAGTAGATCTGGTGGTAGTTTTCTGAGTGCACCGGCGTAGTCTCTTGGGTTCTTTGCTAGGTGTTCTAGTACTGTTCTCTCTGGGTAGAACCTTATGCTTCTTGGTAGGTGCTCTAGTGCTTTTTTGTAGTCTCCTTTTAGAAAGTATTCACGTGCTTTTGCAATGTTCTCGTCTTCGTCTATCCAGGGCTCGCCTAGGAATTGTGTTAGTGCTTTCTCGAGGTCTCCTAGCACGATGTGCTTTCCTACTATGTGCGTGTTTGGTCTACGTAGACCGAATCTCTGGTATCCGTAGTAGTTTGGTAGTCCTTGCTCTTCTACTTGTCTGATTGTCTCTCTGACTAGCTCTGGGTCTGGCTTCTCTACTTCTCTGGCCGTTATGATGAAGTGGTTACCCCATATTTCCTGAGATGTGAATGGTCTGTCCATCAGTGAGTATGCTAGTACCTTAATTCTGTCGTTCTCCAGCTCTCTGATCTTTGACGTGTCTGTGCTCGGAACTGAGAATACCTGCGCAGCTACTGCTATGGTGTCCTTGAGGCCTCCGTAGGTCACCATGGATGTCTTCACTCTGAACACCTTGGCGATCCTTATTGCGACGCTGTACGTGTCTACTCTACGTTTCTCTATGGCTATCCAGAGCCATGGTCCAGGTTTGCTGGGGAGCCTTATCTCGCGTCCTGTTAGTGTTGTGTGTATTACTGTGCCATCAAGCAGTATCTCCTCAACTATGAAGTCCTCTAGGGTGCATCTAAGTCTTCCTCCTGTCCCGTCTGTGTCAGATATGTACCAGTGTAGTCCAAGCTTCTTGTCGATCTCTGACCTAGTCTCTCTGGGCATCTACAGTCTTGGCTGAGTATCCATGAAGAACCAGATCGTTATCTCTGGATAGAGCTGTCTGATGAAGCTATAGGCATCCACTAGAGGCCATGGATACCCTATGTCCTCTGTGAGCTCCACCTGTCCTTCTCTCCAGAGCACTGTTAGAAGCTCAAGATACTTTGCCCTGCTTGTGAGAAACTCTACGCAGGCCCTGTACTCTTCAGGCATGACTCTCTTGGCTACCTCAGGGTTCTCCACTAGGATCCTTATGGTGTAGTCGTCATACAGCTTCCTCACCACTGGACAGATCTTAGATATCCCTATCTCATACGTGAAGTATAGCCTCCTGTTGTACCTGTCAATGACGTACTGAATCACTCTGGGTACTCGAGGAAATGCTCTACACGTGACGGGCTTGTACCTGTTATGTATAATGCACAGGTTATCCTCTCCCAGAAAGGGGCATCTCCCCGTTGCAGGGTTCAGATCCATTATGTACGTCAACACTATCTTCACTCTCCTCACAAGATCCACGATCCTGTAGCTTGGCCTAAACCTAGCAGTAATGCCAAGCCTCTCAACCACCCTATTCAGAATATGTACCTCATGTGGAAACACAGTTACCGGACTAACTTGACAGCAGTAGCCACATCCCGGCTCACAGCTAAATCTTGGGATCTCCCTCGCCATGTTGCTCACGTCCCACAGACTTTCCTGCTTAGGTTAACCTAGAATGACCCTATATAGATCCTCCTCAAGCAGAACATCAAGAGACGACACTAGCACAAGGTTTCCTCCAAGCAGCACTCTCTTCCTGACTCCATCCTCGAGCATCTGCCTCCTCCTGTCAATAAACACGGCCTTAATGCGGTAAGCAAGCGCCATAGCAACATCCTCACTGAAGCTATCTCCCACATGCATCACCAGCGTCGCGTTAGCCTCCCTCTCTGCAGCTCTAAGCATCCTGGTGCTTGGCTTAACTTCCTTGACTATATCCGCATAGATCTCGACTGTGAAGTACCTGGATAGACCTAGCTTATCCAGGAGCCTCCTTGTGGCGTAGCTTCTCCAGAAGACAATGTTTGAGACTACACCTAGAACATGTCCATCTCGATGTAGACGACTAAGAAGTTCCTCAACGCCGGGTGCTGGCTTAACAGCAACACCACTCTCAACTACCCTACAGATAGCATCATGAACCTCGTCGACAAGCTTCAGGGTAGGTCTCTCCTGAGTTATCCTACATAGGAGAGCCTTAACTGACTCTTCAGGAGGTATGAAGGTCAGCTCTCTCAGTCTGCGCTCTCTGACCTCTCGGTCGGTTAGCGTGAATGCCTCAACTATC
>JALWFJ010000093.1 GCA_027036495.1 Thermoproteales archaeon | reverse complement strand
AAAGTTTATGTCTTTGCTTAGATGTGTTGATTGCATTCTTACGTGGGTGTATGTGTGGTTAGTTGTTGAGTTAGGGATGATGATTCTTTTGGTCTTCTTATGGATATTGCTTGCTTGTAGTTTTAGTTGGTGGGCTGGTGAAGTCTGTTAGAGCAGGTGGGTGTGTGTTTGTGAGGTTGAGGTGGGGGTAAATTTACCTCCATTTCAATTTCTAGACCCCTCAGTGGTTTATATACTGTTTTGTGTTGACTTGTATTGGAGGTGTGTATGTCTGTGTGTATAGATCGTTGTCCTAGGTGTGGTAGGAGGGTTGTTCGTGTTAGGGAGAGGAGGATTGGTAATAGGGTTTATCTGTATGCTGTGCATTATGAGGGTAGTAGGAAGAGGGAGTGTTATCTTGGTCCTAAGGATCGTTATGAGTATGTTTCTAGGCTTCATGAGAGGGAGAATCTTGCTCTGAGGGGACTTGTTGATAAGTTTAGAGCTATTCAGTATCTAGAATCACTGGCTAGTTTTCTTGCTGAGACTGATGATGTTGAGCTTTTAAGTGAAGCTTTACCTGTACTGAGACAAGCTACATTTTGTGTAGAGAGGAAGATTAGAGGTAAGGGTAGGAGAGATTAGGAACTTCTTTCAAATTTCTTTTTCTTTAGTAGTATTCTCGCGTAATGTGATATATTCCATCTACCATACTCGTTCACGAGTACTAGCTTGTCTAATTTTGCTATTTCCTCTAATCCTCTCAGTATCTTATCCTCTATACTACACTTATCTAGTAAGATCTTGTAGCCTAATGCTAATCCTGCGAGGAAACCTCTCACAATATTGTCCTGTAGATCTTGTATAGGAACTATATGCACATCAAATGTTATGTTCCTGTACCTGGACTGTAATCTTGAGGTTATTTCATGCTCAATTCTCAGCTTCTGTTTAACATTGAGTTCCTGATTGACTACTATAAGTACGTCAATGTCTTCGCCTCTTCCAAGGTAAACTGAGCTACCAAATAGTACTACTGCTAGCACAGAGTCGCCTAGAGTTTCCAAAGTTGTGTTCACTATACTGTCATATAATTCCTCTCTGTCGAAGATACTTCTCGACAATGCTAACCACCCTTCGTGCCTTCTCAATTGCCTCTCTAGCGATATTTTCGTCTATAAACTCGTCGGGAGATATTACCCTACCTCTGAGTACAAATGGATACCTACTTCTCGTGTAATACTCTGCAAGCCAGCTAGCAGAATCAACTAGTTCGCTAAATTCGTTCTGCCATTCACGCTCAAATACTCTTATGAATTCTGAAATTAATCTGGGACCATGATTGCACACATACTCTCTCTTAGCCTCTATCATTGACTTAATAGCCTTCTCTACACATTGCTGTGCGTGAAACACAGCTTCAGGATAATCTCTCTCAGTGAGTGCTTTTTCTGCACGTTTGAGATCCTTTAAGGCTTCACTGAAGTACTTTCTTGAAAATTCCTCAAACATCGACATTACTTGCACTAGACGCTTGGCTGACTTTTATTCTTCCTCAGGTGTGACCTCATGTATTTAGGTTTTCTCTACATAGAGGTCTTGAGAGTCTATGTCTGTTAAGCTTCCTGAGAGCTGGACTAAGAACGATATTGAGAAGCTGAGGGGTATTTGTGTCCTTGCTCTTCAAGGGTACGAGCCTTGTAATTGCTTTATCGAGTATGAGGGTAAGTTGTGGAGACCATGTGAGCTTGGTATAAAATATGAGAATGGCAGGTGGCATCGTAGAATATATGCTATTGAGCTCAGTAGACCTGAGGATTACCTGTCTGTCTACCAGTCTTGCTGTAACCATGATTGCAAGATGTGTCATAGCTGGTATTTTAGCAGGCGCGTAGCTGGCGAGTGGTACTCTATTGATGATATTGTTGTTGAGGCTAAGAGGTATCTTGAGATCGTGACTGTGTGGGAGCCACGTGAGAGAGCAACAATGTGGCATGCATCTGATCTCTGTATGCACTGTGGCATGTGTGTCACACGCGGTGTCAGAGGACCACTATGTCCAGGTAAGCTCGAGCCCTGGCAGGTAGTGTTAAGCCTACAAGGCTGGGGTCCTGCTAGAAACATAATCTCATTTACTGGTGGTGATCTTTACTGTAGAGTAGACTTCTACGAACAGCTATTCAAGAGACTTAAAGAGGAAGTTCCTAAGCTATGGGTCAAAATTGAGACTAATGGTTATGGCCTAACAGAGGAAAACTTAAGGAGATATGCTGAGGCTGGCCTCGACTCTATTTGGCTTGACTTGAAGGCTTATCGTGAAGATGTGTACAAGTGGCTTACAGGCACGACTAATAAGTGGGTGCTTAGAGTACCTGAGCTCGCTCTAAAATATGATCTTGTGCTTGAGATTGTTCTACTGTATATTCCTGGTGTTGTCGAGGTTGATCAGATAAGAGAGTTTGGAAAGTATATTGCTAGTATTGATCCTGATATACCGACGATGCTTATTGCATACTTCCCAGAGTATAGGCTGAACACAAGACCTCCAACAGTGATAGAGATGATTCAGGGCTATCTTGCGCTTAAGGAGGCTGGTCTCAGGAAGGTAAAGGTAGGTAATCTAGGAGTTTTCTGTAAAACAAAAGAGGACTGGGATCTGTTACTATCAGTGATCGAGCGTGAAGCACTTGGGTAGTGAGATCAGCGAGATTGAGACTCATAGCTCCTCTCTAGTTCCTTAAGAGAGGTCGTCACTGAATATGGGAGTGAGAGGTGCTATGGACTTACGATTTATTTCCTATTGGGCGTGGTCTCTCTAGGCGTGGCTCTTGGTCCGATATTGAAAATTTGAGGTGTGGGAGCATATTCTGGGTGCAGTACTTGACTGATAGTGGCAGGAGAGTCTTTGTCTCTATTACTTGTGGAGTCTCTATACTTCAGAACTTGATTGAGTATGCTCGTAGGAGTGGTAATAGTACTGTTCTAAGTAAGATATCCGAGGAGATTGGTCTAGACGTTAAGTCTCATAGTGTTAGAGAGATTTTAGCTAGACTTGCGACTTGTGATAAGTTGAGGAGAGCCAGTAGGTCTAGCTATGTGTTTTCTCTTGCATTGAGATTGCTCAGAGAAGATCCTGTTAGGTTCTCTGCTGAGCTTAACACTCTGATTAAGCTGATATCTAAGCTTAATGCTGAGAACAGTGGAGTTAGCAGAGTTGTGTGTCAGCTTATTGCTTCTGACACTGCGTCAGGTTACTTCTGTGGTAGAGTGATTGAGCGCTATCTCGCAGAGGTGGACAAGGTGGGCAATGTTCCTGTAAGTGTAGACTCTCTAGTTGTCATTAGAGGACTTGTCGGCAGTCTTGACAAGGTTTACGAGGCACTTAATGTTCTTGCTGATAAGGTTGCTCTCAGGATGTTCAGGTATGAGCGGGCAGGATATGATATCTACACTGTCATTAGTGGTGGTCTGAAGATTGAGGTTGTGTACATCAGCATTATTGCGTCTCTAGCTAGGTCAAAGATCGTGTACTGTCCTGATCCTGAGAGCGATGTCCTCATACTACCACCACTACCTGTAGTGCTGGAGGAGAAGCTAGTCAGACACGTGCTCGGTCAAGAGACCGTAGACGAAGACTCTGCTAAGAGATATGTTGAGCTTGGGCTTGCCGAGTTCAGGAATGGCAAGCTAGTCTTCAGAAGATGGGTCGAGACTCTTGTTAGAGCAAGACGGATGTCTGTGGGGCATAGTCATGTATAGTCAAGAGCTCTCTAACCTGGTACTTGAGCTTTACAGGAGAGGAGAAGAGAGTTCAGCTGTTGAGGAAGATAAGCCTGACCTAGATGAAGAAGCTAGTGAGTGCATTAGGGTAGACTATGAGTATCTTGAGACTACTGCTCTCGACTTTGAACTAGAAGTTCCGAGAGGGGTCAAGTTTAGCGGTCTTGACGCATCTGTGCGCATACTTAAGTTTCCTGGAGTTGATCTGATAGTGTCTGCAGGTGCACTAGTTGGCTCTACCACGTTGACTGTTCCTGGATCTATTGGAGTCAGGAACATTGGAGTTAAGATTCGCTATGTAGCTTCACCTGACGTCGTTAACCTCCTCAAGAGCTTTTCTGACAGATTCTACACATGCTCAAGGTTTGTAGACTACGTGTTTGATGGAACATTCAGTGAGGACGTTGCGAGAGACGAGATCAGGATAACCATAGAGAATGCTCTGCTTCGCGAGTGGAACAATGATGGATATCTGCTCCTTGATGGACCAATATTTCCTCTGCCTAGGCTTGTGTCTAGACCCGAGACTAAGTATGGCAGAGTCTATCTTGGTCTCATTAGAGAGCGAGTCAGCGTAATTAGAGAGCGAGGACTTGGGAGTAAGGTCGTAGCTATCGTGAAGAGAGTATCACGTAGTAAGTACTTGTCCTGTGTTCGTGGACTTGGCGTAACAGATGATCATGCTGCATTAATGTGCGCAGAAGAGATAATTAGATCCTCAAAATACAAAGCCGCGTATGTGGGAGACATAATGATTGAGCTGGATCTAGGTAGCGAGAGTTACAGAAAGTATGCAGGCTATGTGGTGATCAAGCTAGGCTCCAGCACCATAGTGTTCAGGATTGAGGCACTTGATCAGAGAGTACTTGAAGACGTGAGAGACTACATCGCTAGCTTGACTGTGACTAGCGGAGTCCCTGTACAGATAATGCTCAGTGACAGGATTAGCAAGAGGCTATGTGCAGCAATATACATGTACCTAGCATATGCACTGCCGCTAACACCGACATACGAGAGCCTAGAGGCAATAGGCGAGATACTGTCGTATCTAGCAGAAGGTTAAGCAACGTTATAAGGCTAGAGATAGCGAGATTGATTGTGTGACTAGCTCCTGCACCATTGACTGTAGAGAGTACATAGGCATTGTCAGTAGACAGCTACCTAGCATAGTTAGGCTGTCTGAGTCTAAGGTTCACATAATATCTGAGTGCCCTGTTGAGATACCAGTCGGGTCATACCTAGTCATTGAGTCGAGAAATGGCGATAAGAGATATCTTGCACGTGTGTCTGAGTCAACTATACAGGACATATATGCTATTGCTAGGATACCTGTACTAAGTATACATCAGGAGCTTCTAACTGAGGTTAGACCACTTCCACATCTAGTGTCTGTTGACCTAGTAGCTGAGTGTAGAGGTGATCAATGTACTGCACCTGTAACGCCAGTAGAGATACACTCACTTGTCAGGTTTCCTAGACCAGGAGAGATCTCATCAATGCTTAACCTTCCGAGAGATGAAGTTCACATAGGCAAGCTTGCACTACCTGATGGCAGAGAGCTGGAGAGCGAGCATGTCTATCTACCTGTAACTGCAATAAGACACCACATACTTGTTGTTGGTACAACTGGAAGTGGAAAGACGGTCTTCCTGAAGAATCTAATCTACGAGATACTTAACAGAGATAACACATGTATGGCCATAGCTTTAGACACTGTGGGACACTATCTGCACCTAGTTGATCAGAATAAGCATAATGAGATCTGTGTTATTTATCCAGTAACAGTTACTTATCTCCGTGCGATAGCTAGAAGAGGACTCAAAGAAGTACGCATGCTGAGAGAGCCTACTCGTGGAGTAGAGCTGCTAGTCAGGTATACTGCACGTCTAATTGCGAGAGAGATAGCCAGAGACTTCATTAAGAGCACTCTTGAGAGCTTTGGAATAGAGCACAGTAGGAGAGTCAGAGTGAGAGTACATGCTAGTTATATTCTTATGAACAGTCGTCACGCACTTGTTACTCTCAAGCTTATTGTAGTGACTCTACGTGTAGGTGCTGGCATTGTCACGTTTAGGATATTTCCCTGGGCTCTAGAGACTAGCAAAGTCTTATTCTATCTTCCCAAGTTCACGCCAGTGTTTACATTCCAGGCAAGAATGTTCTATAAGAGAGTACTGCTTGAGGTCATAAAGCTCTATGTGCAGAAAAAGCTTGGAGGGAGAGAAGTCTCTGACAGTGTTAAACAACTATGCAAGACTTTGAGTGAGAGAGGGGTAACCCTAGAGAACGTGTATGACTTCATGCTTGAACCGGTAGAGAGTGAGAGAGGAAAAGTGCAGGCAGTGTATGAGTCTATTGGAGGCAGACTAGGCATTCACAGTGGTACTCTCACAAACATGCTAAGGGGATTCTTATCTCTAGTTGAGACTGGTCTCTTTGACGTTGCTACCTGTATTGAGCATGGTAGTGCACGTGTCCAGGTCAGGATAACTGAGCCTTCCTACGATGAGCTATTTAGTAGTAATAGGTACATAGTAATTGATCTCAGAGAAACCACACCATCACAGCAGAGACTTATTGTGTATAGAGTGCTAGAGAGACTGTATAGGTACATAACATCTCGCAGAGGCAGCTCAGGTAGCACTGTACTCGTGGTAATAGATGAAGCACATACATTTTTCCCACAAACTCGTGAGGAAGCTGAGAAAGAGCTCATCGAGAGCTACCTGACTATGCTTGCTAGACTTGGAAGAGCTAGAGGCATTGGTCTAGTATTTGCGACACACAGCCCGGATGACTTGAGTGACCTAGTCATTCAGCTAGCGAACACGAAGATCGTGCTTAGAAGCGACGAGAAGATACTTGAGAAGCTTGGCGTTCCGGCACAGGAGAGAAAAGCATTGGTGTTGGCACCTCCAGGACTGGCATACGTCAAGTCGTTTGTGTATAGGACGCCTATCTTTGTGAGGCTTGCTCCACCAAGAACGCTGCATGTCGGGTAGAGCAGAAAAACATAGGAACGAGAGAGCAGAGTTATGCACAAGACGTACAAAGTGGCTATCTTGGCGACAGTTGGCGTCTCTATTCTGTCAAACATGGAGAGAAGAGTTAAGGACATGCAGATACCACAGGAGATTAAGCAGCTTGTCGAGGGCTCACCTAGGTTGAGGCCAGATGATCCTAAACAGGCAGAGTTCTTAAAACATGCTGAGAGGCTCGAGAGCCCACTAGCACAGGTGGTGCTTGCGGAGATAGTTAGGGATCCTAGAGGCATGTCAGCTGAGCTGAACACAGTAATAGGATTTCTCTCAGACTGGACACACACTCCGTACATAGACGAGCTAAGAATCTACCTTTACCCGACAGATACTGGTACAAGCATATTCTGCGCAAACATGATAAGGAGATACATCACTGAGTATGCAGATAAGTTTGCTGAGGAGGCTAAGCTGAAGAGAGAATGTAAGATCACCTGTGAGATAAATGTGCTTAAGAGATTTGGCGTCGACGAGCAGTTCTTCACTGAGGGTCTAGACGACTTGCTGAACAAGTATGCAGAGCTCATAGTGAGGCTAAAGCAGGAAAACTTCAAGGTCGTTCTAGCTCCAGTGGGTGGCTTTAAGCCTGAGTGCACATATGCCACAATAATAGGGCTACTGTGCGGCGTAGACAAGGTCGTGTACATTCATGAGGCATTTAGGTGCTTCATTGAGCTTCCAGCAATACCTATAGACGTCAGCTCATGGGTGATAAAGCTAGCTGAGCAGATTGGTCATGAAGCCTGTCCAAGACACGTTATTGAGAGTCTAGGATTTGATGTGGAGGAGCTTAAAGATCGCAGGATTCTCGAGGAGATTGGCGAGGAGTACAGAATTGCTCCATGGCTAATCAAGATCCTGAGCATAAAGGGAGTCAAGCTCTCAGTCTCACGCTAGGCTATCAGCCCTCCAGGTGCTCGTCACTCGGTAACCACCGTCCGTCGTCCCGACAGCCCTCATCA
>JALWFJ010000092.1 GCA_027036495.1 Thermoproteales archaeon | reverse complement strand
TAACTTCCTTGCCGGTCACTTTCTTCTCCTCCTCTGTGTTCTGCTCTTGCTCACTGTTTGTCCTCTCTGTTTCCTGAACAGTCACATTATAAGTGTCGTTGCTCATGCTTAAAATAGCCTTACTTCTAGTAAGGTCATGCTGAGAGATGTAGGAGACTTTCTGAGAGTTATCTATGCTAAGCTTACACATCGTCCTGTTGCTATATGTGATGTAGGTGATGTTGATGGTATTGCGAGTGCTGCAATATTTCTCAGAAAGTTTCCGAAAGGCGTTGTGATTCTAAGAGCACCAGCAGAGCTTCAGCGAGGTAGGTGGTACAGACTCTTCACTTGGGACTTTGTTGCAGACCTACCTTGTCCACCAGGTGCTAGAGTGAGGATGAGGGCAGATCATCATAAGACAAATGTGCCCTGTGCAGAGAGGGAGTGCTATGATCCAGCTGCGCCCTGTGCAGCAATGCTTGCAGCTAGACTGCTGGAGCTAGAGAGTGACCCTGTCGTGCAGGAGCTGATACAGGCAGCAATAGAGACAGACACCGCAAATATAGTGACTGAGAAGGTGAGGTTGCTGGACCTAGCAGTAAGATACTCAAGGTACGGGACTAGGCTCAGGATAGCTAAGAAGCTTGCTGAGCAAGGAGTTGAAAGTGTGCTTAATGACGAGAAGGTTAGGAAGAGCATTGAGCGAGGACTTGAGGCCGAGAGAATAATAGACGAGATTACGAGAGCAATAGTAGACAGAGCAAGAGGAGAGGAGATAGTACTACTGTACTTTCCTAAGAGACTTCCAATATCCTTCAGGCAGCTCAACATCAAGGTGCAGAGATCAGGGTACAGGTTTGTCAACATTCTTGTGAGACTAGGGTACAGAACGTACAGACTGTACTGTGGTGCTGACAGAGAAGGCAAGTATGACTGCACAGTTGTTGCACGTGCATTGGGCGGGGGAGGTCACAAGTTTGCTGCTGGAGCACAGTACAAGGTCTCGCTTCTAAGACCAAGAGAGGGTCTAACAAGGTTTGTGAACGTGATTAAGGAGTATCTGAGAATGAATAGAGTCAAACTATACGTGGTTGACTATAGTCTCAGTGTGAGAGAGGAGGTTCTGTAGAACCTTCCTGACCTAGTATCTCTGTGTTGGAACCATGAAGAGCCTAGGCTTCACAGGCTGTCTCATGTAGTCTATCAGTCCTGCAGCCTCAAGTGCCTTTAGCACTTCCTCGTCGCTTGCTCCTCTCGGGATATCTATCTTGTACTCTGTGGGCTCTATGTGCCTTATGTTGACCTTTCTTCTCTTGACTCCCGTCAGAGACTTGGGGCCAGTTATTAGCACAAACTTGTCATCTATTATGTCCACGATTACGCACTTTCGCCCTGATTCTCTGCCAGCAATCTTGACGCAGATTCTACCTATATCGAATACACGTGGCATGTCTGTGACCTACCTAGTCTCTTTTTAAACAGATCGCTTGCACTTTCTCTCAAGTACTGGCTTGACGTACATCAAGATTACGTCCAGCGTCTCCTCTGGCGTGAGATACGTGTCGTCTAGAACTAGGTCGAATATCGAGAGGTCAGATATGTCTATCCCATATATGGAGAGGTATCTCCTCCTGTTAAGCTCCTCTCGCATCTTGACCTCGCTCAGCGCCTCCTCTATGCTCTTGCCTTCCCTCTGAGCAAGTCTCTGAGCTCTTGCCTTGAGGTCAGCCTTCAGGTATATCTTCACGTCTGCAAGATCTCTGAGTATCCACGCCGCGAGATGGCCCTCAATTACGACGTCTCCTCTCTTAGCCTCCTCGATAGCCATATTGTCCACGTACTTGTCAATGGAAGGATCACTCTCTGCAAGCTTGTGAAACTCGAGAAGCGGTATCTTCCTCTCTTCTGCAAGTCTTCGAAAAAGAGTTCCTGAGGACACGAATCTCAGTCCAAGCCTCTCTGCGAGCATCCTGGCGATCGTGGTCTTGCCGCTGGCAGGTTGGCCACTGACCGCAATCACGACCATTGAGCTAAGCTTGAGACCGCTAAGTTATTTAGGGTTATTTAGAGTAAGCTGCGCTGGATGTTACGTCTAAGTGCCGGCTCTCCCTGAGCTTAGCCTCACTGCAAGCTTAAGTCCTAGTCTCAGACACTCATGACATACGTACCCTCCGTAAGGCCTTGAGACTGACCTAACTGGCTCATGGTCAGTCTTTACTCTTTTCTCGTTCACTCCAGATAGGACGCGTCCACATATTGCGCATCTTGGAGGGTTTCTGAACCTCTTCTCATAGTGAACCTTTAGCTCTCCTCCCGGAGTTCTCACCTTGATCCTCCTGAGAGACCTAGATCTGTAAGCTGGACGAACCATAGCTGGGGAGGTCTACAAGAAGGGAGTTTTTAAAGTTAGGACTCGGCAGAGGAGCCCTCAGGTAGCTGCAATGTGCGAGCAGACTCTAGAAGCCTCATGAAGCTCTCTCTCAGCTCATGCATGTCGACTAGGAACCTTCTGTCAACTCTGTTACCCTCACGTATAACTATGCTCTCACTCTCGAGAAGCCTTCTCTTAACCTCTACACCACACGTGTACCCACCGAGCTCACATCCAGACTTCACAACCCTGTGACAGGGAATTAGCACAAGTATCCTGTTCCTAGAGAGAACTCGACCCACAACACGTGGATGAACTCGCACAAGCTCCGCAATCTGGCTATACGAGGCAACTCTTCCTCTAGGTATCGCGAGCGTTGCTAGGAGGATCAGGCTCTGTGCTCCTCGTGGAAGACTGAGGTGTGGGAGAATATCTCTCGGAGAGGCCTCACCTCTCAGATACCTCAGCACAAGGTCTACAAGGTATTCAAGCTCTCTCTGTGCGCCACTCTTGTGCTCGGATAAGACTCGCGTCGTGTCTGTCACTATCTCAGCCTTAACTATCCTCATTCCTGGAGCAACAGTCACCTTAAGTAGGCCTAGGTCAGCTATAGGCACGAAGAAGACAATCATGATCTGCGTCACTATTAGACTTGCAGGCGTGCTAAAATCTCTAGTTCCTGAAGATCTCAGAGAGGGATTCACTATATGCATGCATGGTAGACCAACGATAAGAGACTTGATAGAGCTCCTGTACTTCAAGAGTCCTGAGCTGTACAGACGAGTCTACAATAATGGGGAGCTAATGCCAGACATAGTGATCTTCGTCCGTGGAGTAGACTCAAGACTACTTAGACATCTCGAGACTGAGCTCAGGGACGGAGACGAGATAGTGCTGTTAGCATACATTCATGGAGGCTAGCTTTATGGGAAAGGTTCTGATAACTACTGAGGCCTTTCGAGAGAGAAAGGTCGCTGAGGAGGTTGAGAACCTCCTAGCATTGAGAGGCATCGAGGTCTCTACTAAGATCTTCGAGAGATTTCCAGGAGTTCTATTAGTCGAGTCTCGACACCTTGACAGTGTCCGGCTTAGCAGAGTAATGATAAACACTGCACATATAAGGAGGATAGTTAGGAAGGTTATACCTGTACTGAGGGACTACATGCTTAAGAGCCCATCCTATGTGGACGTGACTGTCCTGATACTTGAGGACTTTCTTCCTAGAGTGGATCTATGTGCTCTTAGAGGTAAGACTTTCTGTGTCAGGTGCAGGTTTCGTGGAGTCAGAGGTGAGACCTACTGTGAGAAGCTTCTAGGATACTACGTTAAGCGTGTAGTTCCGGAGGCTAGAGTCAGCTTAGAGGAGCCTGAGTATGTGCTTCTTGTCGAGCTAGTTGGGGAGTGGTGTGGAGTCTACTTTGGGCCTAATGACAGGTCTGTGTTGCTTTATCCTGACGTTCAGCGTGCCAGATCCAGACAAGTATGACGAAAGTTTCGGTACAGTGTATAAAATACTTCTACTGTGAGCGTAAACTAGTTAAAAAGTTTCAGTGCTCTACGAAAACGTGAGCAAGATCTTCAAGAACGAGACAGCGCTGAGACCTGAGTACATCCCAGAGACGCTTCCCTTCAGAGACGCTCATCTTAACAGACTTGAGCACTACTTCTCTGAGTTCATAGAGAACCCCGGATCTGTGTGTCCGAAGGTCATACTGGTTGGAAAGACAGGCACAGGAAAGACCGTGACTGCCAGGAAGTTTGGTCAGTCAGTCGAGACGAGGGGTAAGAACAGGAAGGTCAGATACATACACGTGAGCTGCTTCATACACAGGAAGCTTTTCTCTCTGCTCAGGGATATTGGTCAGCAGCTTGGTCTTCCAGTACCCAAACGTGGACTATCAGTTAGTGACCTGATACAGCTGCTGCTTGACCTCATGGAGGAGAGAGATCTCTACTCAGTGATAACTCTAGACGACGTGTTTCACCTAGTTAACAGTAGTGACGAGGATGAGGATCAGCTTGGGAGCCTGATAAAGCTGAGTGAGGAGGTCTACTACAGGTGCGGGAAGTACAGATTCTGCTTCATCCTGATAAGCCAGGACACGAGCTTCCTCGACAGGCTGGATAGGTCTGCCAGGAGCATCCTAGGAAACGTCGTGATAGAATTTGAGCCCTACACCAGAGAGCAGATATACAAGATACTTGAGCAGAGAGCAGAGCTAGCACTACGTGAGGGTACGTACAGCGAGGATGTCCTTCAGATGATTGCAGACGTTGCAGGAGTAGACGAGGATGACCTAAGTAGAAACTCCTCGTACAGAGGAGATGCCAGATTCGCTATCGATGTTCTGTGGCATGCAGCGAAGATAGCAGAGCTAGACCATGCCGAGAAGATACTCCCAGACCACGTGAGAGAAGCTCTAAAACATGCCGTACCTGGAGTGCCGAGAGAGTACATTGAGAACCTGCCCCTACACAAGAAGCTGCTTCTTCTAGCCATAGTGAGGGCGCTCAAGATGAGGAGAAGTGAGGCATACGTCTCCTTCGGGTTCGTTGAGGAGGTCTATGGCATGATATGCGAGCAGTATGGTGAGAAACCTAGAAGACACACTCAGCTCTGGGAGTATCTCCGAGATCTGAGAAGTCTCGGCATAATTGAGACTAGACTGTCTGGAAAGGGAAGAAGAGGCAGAACAACTCTGATAAGTCTCTCAAGAGACCTACGTGCTGAGGAGCATATTGACGACATGTCTAGAAGAATATCCGTGTCGATACCTGCAGAGCCCCTTGAAAATCTTGAGCGACTTCTCGAGGAGCTAATCAAGAGAGAGCTAGGAGAGTGAGCATGACAGAGACAAAGAACGACCTGATAGATCTTCTCCTGACCTCAAAGACTAGACTCAGGATTCTCAGAACGCTATTTGAGGTGAAGGAGATAAACATAACGAGACTGACCAAGCTCACGGAGCTTAACCACAAAGTTGTACGTCATCACGTTGACCTACTCAAGGAGCTTGGAATAGTCGAGGAGAAACAGATTGGACGTATAAGATTGGTTAGACTAAACGAGAATAACCCCAAAGTCAAGATACTCAGAGAGGTCTTTGAGAAGCTTGAGAGACTCTCAGAGAGAAGGCACTATAATGGAGAAGATTGAGAGTAGGGGCTTACCTTCTCCCTCTTCTTCTAGCCTCTCTAGCAGTCTTGATAGTCTCTTTCGCCTCTGAGAGTGCTTCTTGAAGAGCTTCTCTCGGTATCTCAACATTGAGTATCCTCTGTAACAGGTCTGGATTGAAGCCAAGCTTTACGACGAATATCTCCACAAACTGCTTAGCAAACTCTCTATCATGTCTTAATAGTAGTCTTATTATTGGGAGATACTCTGTCAGTATGACTCTGGAGCTTACATGAAAGTGTGTTCTTAGCTTTGACAGTAGAGACTCTCTAGCTTCTCTAATCTCCTTGGTTCTTGCAAGTAGAAGTATCTTCTGAGGAAAGCTGAACCTTATGAACCTAGGAAGTGAAGGCTTCTCTCTCACTAGAGCAATTCCACCAATCATGAGCTCTATCATGTATGGCATCAGCTCCCACTCCTGTGTTCTGAGTATCCTACCGCGAAAGACGTCAGCCATAGAGAGATTGTCGTACGCGTCCGCCAGTGCTACTGGACTCTTCTCGTAGACTGTTGCCACATTCTCGGCAGCCCACGGAAAGAAGGCCTCCCAGTCAAAGCTGGGCAGGAACGATATCTGTCTAACCTCGTCGATTCTTCTTATCCTGAAAGCCTTATCCATGAGCCTGAACATGTCATAGAGATGAGCTCTGTCAGACAGACTGAGAACATCCTCCTTAGTCACAACCTTTCTACCCTGAGCAACAGACTGAAGATCATTAATGGCAGCACGCAGATCACCACCAGAAGCCCTAGCAATAAGCCTTAACGCCTCCTCCTCACACTTTATACCCTCTGCCTGACAGATCCTCCTCAAGACCTGCACAATGTGCTCCTCAGAGAGAGGCCTAACCTGAATAACCTCAGCAACCTCTCTAAGCTGCTTAAACTTCGGATCCCACGGATTATTGGCAGTCATTATTATCGGCCACCGAGACTCCTTAACAAGCTCAATTATCGCAGTCAAGCCACCTCTATCCTCACGTGCATGAATACCATCAACCTCATCAAGTAAGATCAGCCTACCCCTAAAACCAAACAGAGAAGCCTCATGCATAGCTCTACCAACAACCTGTCTAAGCCTCTCACCAGTACGAACATCACTAGCATTCAACTCAAGAATCTCAAGACCAAACTCATTCGCAATAACATGAGCAAGAGTAGTCTTACCCGTACCAGGAGGACCAACAAGCAATATAGCTCTCTTCTCCGGAATCCTGCCAGACAACCACTCCTTAATCCACTCAACAACACGCTTCTTAACATCCTCCAAATCAACAATCTCACTAAGCCTCCTAGGCCTATACTTCTCCACCCATAAAACCGCACGCCTCTCAACAACACCTACCGAAGACACACTACAAAACCAAGAAACACCCACATAAACACTTACACCCAATCCCCAACCAACACACATCCACCACCCATAACACACCCTTCCCAACCAACCTCCTACTTCTAACAGTTCACACTTTCTACTACTTCATAAAAACTCAGATAATCTTTCAATTCACTTTGTGTGATTCCAGCATATAGATGTGTTGACTATATTTGACAGGAGGATAAACTTTCAATCCACTTTGTGTGATTCGGGAGGGAAGTGTTCTATGCACTGTACAGTGCTTCAATGTTGTTACTTTCAATCCACTTTGTGTGATTCGGGAGAGACCTAAACTTCTCAAGAATCTCTGCATCTCTAGCTTTCAATCCACTTTGTGTGATTCCGTTTTCCCTGATTCGTATGTTGTCTGTGTACACTATTCTTTTTCGGTTTTTCAAAATTACCATCAGAACACGTTTAGTGTCTTTTTCCTGATGATCATGGTGTTCTAATGAGAAATTGAACGCAGATAACACAGACATGTATCTAGTTAACCACAGAAAAGAAACAAGGAGTTGAGATGTTTCCTGAATCAGGTGAGTTAGGTGTTCTCAAGAAAAATTGAAAGAAGAGACACACAAAAATGAACTAGAAAGCTTGTAACACTACACCGAAAGTTTGCGTCTCTGCTTAGAAAGGTTTAAATGTTCGTGCTTCCTTACCTCTTTCGAAGTTAGAGAGCCCCCGTAGCTCAGCTGGGAGAGCGACCGGCTGAAGACCGGTAGGTCCCGGGTTCAAATCCCGGCGGGGGCACCAAGGGTTTTCTCTTTTGTCGGGTTAGTATCCCTCTATGAGTGCCTTTATGTGGTAGTCGCTTAGTCTTTTTTTGCCTAGTATGTAGTCTATCTCCTTCATGTTTAGTAGTGGTAGTCTTACTCTATCAATATCGTCAAATGCTATTCGCGGACATGCTGTGTTTATATAGTAATCTACCTGTACTTGTCTTAGTATGTCTTCTGTTATGTCGTCTACTTCCAGTATGTATATGTTTTCTATGTATTTTCTCAGTGTTTTATAGAGCTCGTATGTATTTTTAGGTCTTCTTTGTCCAGCTTTCTTTGATATCAGTATTCCTATGTTTTTTACTGTTGTTCTTGTCTCTAGAATTGAGAGTTTCAGTGCAAGTAAGTATCTAAATCTCTTTATGCATTCACTTGTTGTGTCTCTGGCTTGTTCTGGATCTATCGTGATTATCTTGTCTATGTTTTTTCCAAAGATTATTGGTGTTATTGCGTGAAAGAATCCTGGACTTACTACAAGTAGCTTGTTGTCTTCGTGTAGTTTTGGGATGTAGCATCCAGTTATTAACAGTATATCTATGTCCGTCTTCCTAGTTCTTCTGGATGCCTTCTCTGTGAGAGGTAAGTATTGCTGTATTGTTAGTATTGTGTTTATGTTGTTTTTCTCTATTGTTTTCGATACTAGCTCTACAATGTTTATGCTTACTTTTCTGTAGATTGGCCATCCTATTGCTGTTCTGTCCTCTATCTCCATTAGTATCTTGTTGTTGTCTATGTTATGTATCTTCAATGTTGGGATGTTTTCTCTAAGTATATTCGATATGTTTGGTGTAAGTATATGTCCTAGATGTATTATTAAGTCGTATCTCTTTAGGATCAGTGAGTACAGGTCTACATCGCATAGACCCCAGCAGTATCTCATGGAATATGTAAGGAGCGAGCTAGTCTTTTTCTCGAGGTAGTGTCCTAGTCGGAGCACATACTGTTTTAGTCCAGGTGGTGCCTCGATGAGGATGCTTTTTGGTCTCCTGTCTATCACTATCTGCGTGAGCTCGTCTATGTCTGGGATGTAGTAGTCTTCTAGATCTAGGCTAGTCATTGTGTCACGAGGTGACGTGGTTCTGTATTAGCAACACCTCACACATTGTTAGATATCGTTCCGCATCTCTAATCGTCTACCTGATGTAACACATACACCTGTTAGCATGGCGAGAAGCTGAATTTATCCTCCACATGGTGTATCCATGTGAGTCTAGACCTGTCTTGGACTAGTCCATACTTTAGAGATCCCGTGTCTGCTCTTGGGTCATATACCGCATTGCTGTTGTTGAGATTTGAGAGAAGGAGCAACTACGAGAGAGTCTTCAACATTGATGAGTTTCTGTCACAGGCAAAGCCCTCGTTGAGGAATCTGCTTGGTAGCTCAGCAGCTGATAGAGCTTACGAGTCTGGTGTCAGGTTTCTGGAGGACTTCTTCAGGCATTTTCCTGAGGCACTACAGGCAAAGCCACGAGCAAGACTTCTTGAGGCTATAGAGAGCTTTCACTATGACACATTGAGGAGATACTACCTGGCTTCGGTAATTAGCGAAGTCTCCAAACTCGAGAGACATGAGAAGTTCCTGCTATGTAGGATCATAGAGAGCATTAGAAGTGGCAAGGTTCCTCTGATCGATAGAACCTCCTGCGGGTCAACCTACATGCTGAAGGTCGACTTGCTGTATCACGCTGCTGGTGTACGTGATGTAGAGCATGTAGCAGAGCTACAGTACATTCTTGCATGCAGCGGAGTCTTGCTGCCGGAATATACTAGGATAATAGTTCCAGCTCCACTGACAGATAATCTGTTTCTCAGACAGCTAACAAGAACAGATAGAGAGCTAGAGCTCACCCAGACAGTGACGAGGAGACTTGCAGCTCTAGGATACACATACTGCAGAACATACAGCTTAGCCTCAATTACAGGAAAGATGCTAGTGCTTGAGCTCCGCAAGAAAATACTCGGAAAATACAGTGCACACATAAGGATCTACATAGCTCCAAGACAGGAAATAGACACACCAAGCTACATAAAGATCCTACAAGACACAAACACTCCACCAAGACCAAACCTTAGCATAGTCATATGTAGGTCAGTCAGCGAGAACGCGAGAAAATGTCTAACAGAACAGGCAGGAGTAATAGCAATAGAGCTTGGAGACGTAGATACAGACAAGGCACGAACATACATAGCAGAGACCATAGTGAAGATCTTGCTTGAGTTCTCGGCAACATCAGCACTACACGAGACTCTAAGCTTCCTACAGGACCTCTACACAGCCCTACTAGGATAAAGGAAGATAAGGTAGGGGAGCAAAGGGGATTGACCGACTCATCAGCCCCCTCTCGGGGGCCTCATCGGTCAATTCTAGTTTGTGTGAAGCTAGTTAATAAAGGTAAGGTCTACAAGTATACAAGAAGGAGATAGACAAGTAATGATGCAATGATGTGGGGATTAGACCCCCCGCCCCCTCATCGAATCCCGAGCAACCGGTGACTCAGGGGTCGGGGAGTCAAGATATCAGCAGCTTAGTGACCTATAAGCTGTTCTCCAGATGGGGATGTGATGACCTCACCCAAGTCTGATAGGTGATGAGTGCCGAGTTCTCTGAGACGAGAGCTAGCAGGATGCAGTAAGATTTTCTCAGACCTCTACTGTCTTGTTCTCTTCCTTACCTTGCTTAGAGCAATGAGTACACGTGAAGGAAGTTCAAGAGACTTGACACGTATTACATTGATGTCTGATGGTAACATTAGTGGTGTCTCTGTACAGGTTATCACTACGAATTCACCATACTTTGTTACGTATATGTACTCGACCCTCTTTGTGAGCAGACCTTTTCGCTCATGAACAAGCACGACAGACTCTCTCTTCAGGTATTCAAGAATCTTCAGAAACTGCTCTGAAGTAACAATAACGTATCCATGAGTATACAGCTCAGCTTCTACATGTATGCCTGTTCCAGCAATGTCGACAAAGACCTGTACTAAGTGAAACATTATGTCTAGAGGAGGAATCATTGAGAAAGATGTAAGAGAAGCTCTAAAAATCTAGACACCGTGAGGACCTGTGTTATTGAGAAAAAGCAGGGCCAAGATATGTTTTTGATAGTTTTAGGCTTCTGTTTTTATGCTAGTTCTTGTTTTGCTTCTTCTATCTTATCTGGATGTTCTTCCTTGAAGTGTCTATAAATGTTTGACAACGTCTTCAAAGCATTCTCACCCTCCTCAATCTCCTTACCACAAATCCTACACTTCAAACCATCCATATACTTCTCCTTCAACACCTTAGCAATCTTAGACCAAACAACACGCGCCATCTCAAACCCCCGTGAGTGCTCGCTGCCAATCTCTATATAAACCCTATTCTTACTCTTTCACGAAATATGACTGATATTTTAGCTCTTTTACTCTTAAGGTATGTAGTGATTGCTTAATCTTTCATGGTCTTTGTGTGTTGATCTTTTCTCTTTTTGTAAAGGTTGGACCACTTATTTTAAGTGAAGGGTACTTAAAGTAGCTTTAATGTGTTGTAGATACTCCGTTTAAAAAGTGTTTCCATAGTGCTACTTATGTGCTTAGTGAGGACTCGCTTCTGCTAGGTCTCCTCTCTAGCCACTCTCTGTACCAGTCCGGCAAGCTTCTGTACATTGGCGTGAGCGGGTCTGGTGATCCAGCCTCCATGAAGGCTCTCAGGCGCAAAGTGCAGGAGAGACACTCTCCACATGGTCTATCTTCTCCCCTGTAGCAACTCCATGTGTGTTCATACGGTACTCCGAGTGCTAGTCCCTCCCTGACGATGTCTATCTTAGTTCTGCCGGCGAATGGTGCCCAGATCGATACCTGTGCTCTGCCCTCATACACTGCTGCACTGCCTAGGTTAATTGCCTTCTCTACTGCGTCCAGGAACTCCGGCCTTGTGTCAGGATAGCCTGTCTCTGGATCATATCTGTGCACAGCTATTGCCAGTATGCCTCTCCTGTACCTTCTCTCTAGGAGAAGTGACTCTAGCCATGCAGATGCTATGCTCAGGAAGACGAGGTTTCTCTGAGGAACATAGTCTATGGAGACTCTCGTCAGGTCTTGCACTGGTGTTCCTCCTTGTACTAGTCTGGAAGATCGGAAAGCCCAAGATATGTACGATATGTCGACTATCCTGTGCTCTAGGGCTCCAGCTAGCTGAGCGAGCTTTCTAGCAGACTCTATCTCTCTCGAGTGACGCTGTCCATATATGAAGGTTATAGCATAGATGTCAGCATCAAGCTCCTTTCTAGCTTTCCAGAGGAGAGTAGCTGAGTCAACACCTCCACTTAGCAGAACTATGCAGATAGATTCTCTCACGTGCAGGTCTCACAAGTATGACGATATTAAGCCCTATCTGACGTCAGCCAGATACTGTAATCTCGGAGTAACATTGAGCGAGTACTCAATTGCAAGCCTCGTGAGCCACCTGAGCTTAGAGAGCTGCTCCTCCACACCTCTACTTTGAGGCATCAGGTAGACTCTGTCACGTGGTATCGAGAACTCCCTCAAGAGATCCATGACCTCCATGATGTCGCCAGGTCGATCAATGACGAACTTGAAGTATATCTGAGGACTAGGTGCTCTCAGAAGAGCTCTCCAGTAAGGATGAAGACACCTCGCCTCTGGAGGGTTACCGCTGTTGGAGAGCTTTGGTGAGACGACAAAGTAGTCAACCAAGTCTAGAAGAGGCTCTGGGCTAACTGTACCATTGGTCTCGACCTGGACAAGCGGAGCGAGATCATCTCTCAGCTCTCTCAGCAAGACTCGCAGATTCTCTGCCTGAAGAAGAGGTTCTCCGCCAGTGACAACAAGTAGAGGCTTCTCCTGTCTTATCTCCAGCAGGCTGAGCCTGAGCTTATCTGCAAGCTTGCCTACAGGAATCTCTACACCACCTGAACGAGCGTACTCCGTGTCACACCACACGCACCTCAGGTTACATCCAGAGAGTCTGAGAAATACGGCGACTCTGCCAAGGAGAGGACCTTCTCCTTGGACAGATCTGAAGATCTCCGATACCCTGAGACTCACATCTGACTACTCTCCCTGACGATGTATATTCCAGCCTCGTCATCAAGAGTCTCATAGGCTGGCTCGCTTGGTCTCCCTACCTTCACGTCCCTCACCTTGTGCATGATTCTCAGCTCCTGTGCTATAGGTGAGAGTCTCTCTGGAACATAGAGCACAGCGTCCAGGGGTGCTGCTAGACTTAGTCCATGTCTGTTCTTGTAGCTCCACACAGCTCTGTTAGCTCTCATGAAGAGGTCCAAGATCTCTCCCAGGCTTCTATCAAACTCGATGTTGAGCCTATCCTCTATGACTTGTCTATGCACGCTCTCACCGTACAGACTTCTCCATATGTAGTCTGTCACAAACGGCATTATCGGTGCAAGCAGCTTAGTCACGACTCTGAGAGCTGTATGTAGGGTAAACCATGCCCCTCTCTGCTCCTCGTCGCTGAACAGTCCTTCCCTGTTATATGCACGCGGCTTCACTGCCTCAATGTAGTGATCAGCAAATATGTGCCACGTGAAGTCAAACAGCAGATATGCTGGCTCATACACGTCGAAGCTGTCGTAAGACCTTACACATCTTCTGAGGACCTCCTCAAGCTTTGCAAGTAGCATCATGTCAAGTGGGGTCAGTCTGTATCTATCCTGCACATAGGGGAACTGAGAGATGAACCTGGCAATGTTCCACAGCTTGGTCACGAAGCTGTGTCCCGTCTGTATCAGCTGCTCGTTGTACCTGTAGTCGCTTCCGAGCTTTGCTGCAGCAGCTGCCCAGAACCTCACAGCGTCTGCTCCATACTTCTCGACTGGAGGTATTGGATCAATTATGTTACCCTTAGACTTGTGCATTGCCTCGCCCTTCTCGTCGAGACCCATGCCAGATATTCGGACGTACCTGAATGGGGGTTTCCCAAAGAGTAGGTATGCTCTGAGCGTCGAGTAGTAGAGCCATGTTCTGATTATGTCATAGCCCTGTGGTCTAACTATGGAGTGCGGATACACCTTGTCAAACACGTTCAGGTCAGGCTTGGTCACTCCACAAGCATACAGCCACGAGATAGATGAGTCAAACCAGGTATCTAGAACTCTCGTCTCTCCAACAAGTCTGCCACTAGGACAATCTCTCTTCACCTCTTCAGGAGGCTCATCACGCCACGGCCTGTAGTATCTTCCTGGACTAGGGACTAGAGGCTTGACCTTGCCATCTGGCTCAATGCAGTACCACAGTGGTATCTCGGTTGCGTAATATCTCCTACGCGATATTGGCCAGTCAAACTCGAGTGACCGTATCCACTCGATCAGTGTGCGCTTGTACTCCTCTGGGTAGAACACCATCTCTCTCTCAACCATCCTAATTAGGTCCTCCTTGTACTCTAGCTGTCTCAGGAATAGCTCACGTGTCACTATTATCTCCACGGGAGTCTTACATCTCCAGCATACTGGGACTGTGTGCCTGATCTTCTCCTGCTTCACGAGAAGTCCACTCTTTCTTAGCTCCTCGATTACTCGAGCACGTGCAGTCTTTACGTCTAGCCCAGCGAGAATGCCGGCCTCACTTCTCATCTTGCCTGTCTCGTCTATGATCATCTTGACAGGAAGCTTTAGCTCACTTACAATCATCATGTCACGAACATCGCCGAAGGTGCATATCATGACTAGACCTGTGCCGAACTCCGGCTTAGCTGCTGAATGCTCTAGTATTGGTACCTCATGTCCAAACAGTGGCACTCTCGCTCTTCTTCCTCTGAGGTCTCTGTACCTGTCATCCGCCGGGTTGTATATTACTGCGACACAGGCAGGCAGCAGCTCAGGTCTAGTTGTCGCGATGACTATCTCTCTGCCATCATCAACCTCAAACTTGATGTAGTTCAGTGTCGTCTCCTCCTCAACATACTCTATCTCTGCCTCTGAGAGAGCTGTCCTACATCTTGGACACCATGGTGTTGGTCTCTCAGCCTCATAGATCAAGCCACGTCTCCAGAGCTCAATGAAGGTTGACTGTGTTAGCTTTCTGTACTCCTCGCTGTCTGTCCCATTTCTCCAGTACGTGAACGATAGCCCCCACCTCTCAAGCACTTTCACGTTCTCCTCCTCGTACTTGTCCAGCAGCTCTCTACATAGCTGCAGGAACTTCTCACGGTCAACCTCATGTGCAACTATGTTGTACATCTTCTCTACCTGAACCTCAACAGGCAGCCCATTTCTGTCCGTGTAGAATGGGAATAGGACCACGTATCCCCTCATCCTCAAGTAACGTGCAATCATGTCTATCTGAGCGTAGTGAGCGACTCCACCAATATGCATTCTACCACTCATGTAAGGAGGAGGCGTATCAATAACGAAGATTCTTCTTCCCTCCTCAATCCTGGGCCTGTACAGGTCCTCACGCCTCCAAGTCTCAATGAGCTCAACCTCCTTAGAGATGCTCCATCTCTTCTCGGCAAGCCTTGGCCTGAACTCAGTCATCTCTTCGGGACTGAGGACTCTCCATAGTTAATAATGTTACAGCGTCCCTGCTCAGTACAACCCAGCGAGACACTCAGCATGACTTAAAAAGAGAAGCTTAATGACACTGATTCACGAAAGAGAGGATACATGAAGCTTATAGTAGCGATAATAAGGCCTGAGAAGCTTCCACAAGTAGTGAGAGCACTGGAGAGCATTGGCATATTTCCAATGACGGTCCTAGAGGTGCGTGGAAGAGGAGAACAGAAGGGTCTAACAATAACTTACGATGATAAGGAGTTCAAGATAGAGCTCCTACCTAAGATCAGGCTGGAGATAGCGGTCGATGATAAGAACGTGGAGAAGGTCATAACGGTGATACAGAAGGCTGCCTGGACTGGCAAGCCAGGTGATGGAAAGATCTTCGTTATCCCGCTATTTGACGTTGTGCGGATCAGGACTGGAGAGAGAGGAGTCAGGGCGCTCTAGGTTCTGTATCTCTCTAGAGAGATGAGCAGGATACGTGAGCTAACTCGAGAAATAGCGGAGGCACTGAGAGTCACGGGGACTATACCTCTCATAAGGAGATACATCGTACTGGGAATGTTTGATGGTCTTCTCGTGTCGCTCTCTGCAGTGTTCGCGTCTTATCTTCGTGGAGTTGATGTCAACACCTTGAGGACCTATGCCTTGAGCGGCATATTGGCAGTAGTAGTGGCATCACTGTGGAACACTCTCCAAGCCGAGATCCTCGAGAGAGCAGCAGAGATAAGGAGGATAGAGCGATCAATGTTTAGACCACTAAGAGGAACCTTGATAGAGCATGCACATAAGATATCCGCGATCTTCTGCATAGTTGCACACTCACTAGCACCTCTCTCAGGACTAGCAGTAGTCTACATATACTCATCTCTTGTGGAGGTCACTCAGCCTGACATAGCCTTCTACACAACCATAGCAATAACTGCTGCAGTCCTTGCAGCACTTGGGCTACTGTACCTTGGTGAGCTTACGCTGAGGGATATACTCAAGATGAGTGCACTTATGACGTCAGCATCTATAAGCCTGATTCTGCTCCTATACGCCGTGTTTGGCTCCTCAGGAATACACTGAGGCAGAGCTCTGTCTAGTACCTGAAGTACTTGTTGAAGTCTGCTCTACGCCATGCACGGTCAAGCTCTCTTATGTCTAGGTCTATGAGCAGTCTGTCTCCATGGTAAATGACGAGTCTAGGCTCGTCCGTTACCTTGCCAATGACTGCATGAGGAACCTCTCTCAGAACTCTCCGAACTTCCTGAACATTCTCCTCTGGGACCTCTATCAGGAACCTAGTGTTAGACTCAGAGAACATGATGTAGTCTGGTCTGGCCTCTCCCTCGTATGGCACCCTGCCTATGTCTATCTCTGCTCCAAGTCTTCCTGCAATTATCATCTCTGATATAGCGACTGCTAGACCACCATCAGATATGTCGTGACACGAAACTATGAGCTCCCTATCTATGAGCTCGATGATTTTCCTCATGATGTCTCTGGCTATAGACTTGTCAACCTTAGGCACGGAGGAGCCAAGTACTCCTCTGAGTGCATAGTACTCGCTTCCACCTAGCTCTCTCCTAGTTAAGCCAACTATCACTATGTAGTTTCCACTCTCCTTTAGGTCGATGGTCACTACCTTCCTTATGTCAGGTATCACTCCTATGGCTGTGATTAGCAGTGTTGGAGTTACTGGTCCTAGAGGAGACTCGTTGTATAGACTGTCCTTGCCTGAGATAAACGGTGTCTCAAAGTATCTTGCAAAGTCATAGCATGCCTTCACACTCTCTAGCAGGTCCCACATCCTGTCAGGCTTCTCTGGGTTGCCCCACGTGAAGTTGTCTAGAAGCGCAATTCTTCTACCACCAACAGCAACGTTGTTCCTAATTGCCTCATCTATGGAGCTTGCAGCCATCCAGTATGGACTTATCTTGCCATACCTGGGCTTCACTCCGACGCTGATCACTATGCCAGTCCAGGAGTGAGGAAGAGGCTTAAGCACGACACCATCGCTTGGTCCTCCAAACCAGCCATGAAGAGGCTTCACCACTGTTCTACCTCCAACCTCAAAGTCGTATCGACGAACTATGTCCTCTCTAGACGAGATGTTTGGTGATGATAGGAGGTCTAGAAGGGTCTCGCTGTAGCTCTCAGGTTCAGGTAAGCTTGGCTCAGAGACCATCTTCTCTCTTGGTAGAGCTGTCCTGACAGTCTTAGGAGGCTTAAACAGGAAGTCTAGATCAAGATCCCCCACAACGTACTTGCTATAGTATATCTGTACACGTCTACTAGACGTATACCTGCCAACTATGCTGTACTCAAGCTCCTCCTCTCTCAATATCTCTACGACTCTGTGAAGCTTGTCTGGTGGTACTGCCAGGAGCATTCTCTCCTGGCTCTCTGAGAGCCATATCTCCCAAGGTCTCAGTGTTGGATCTCTCAGGTGAAGCTTGTGCAGCCACACTACTGCTCCTAGACCATACCGGTGTGCTGTCTCGCAGACCGCGCAAGATAGTCCACCACCACCAAGGTCAGTTATGCCATCACCAAGCTCCTCATCTCTGATCCTGATTATGGCTCTTCTCAGAGACTCCTCCACGACAGGGTCAGGTATCTGGACAGCTGAGCGGTGAGTCTCCTCACTCTCCTCAGTAAGCTCAGCTGACGCAAAGACAACTCCATGGAGACCATCTCTCCCAGTTCTGTTCCCAGCCACAACTATGTAGTCTCCTTCCCGGATCCTCCTGATGTACTTAGATGCAGGAAGCACACCAACACAGCCACAGTAGACGACCACGTTTCCAACATACCCCTCGTCAAATATCACTGCACCAGCAACAGTCGGGATACCCATGTTGTTGCCGTAGTACGCTATTCCTGACACGACGCCGGAGTAGATATATCTTGGATGCTTCACTCCTCTTGGAAGCCTACCTTCAGGATAGTTGAGAGGACCAAAGCCAAGCACGTCTATGAGCGCTATTGGCTCAGCCCAGACTCCTAGAACGTCCCTGATTACTCCCCCAACACCAGTAGCAGCACCACCAAATGGCTCAATTGCTGAAGGATGATTATGCGTCTCGACCTTCACTGCAATAGCGTACTCGTCGTCTAGCTTGACTATTCCTGCATTATCCTCAAACGCGGAGAGCACCCAGTCTGGCTTAAGTTCCTCGAGCACGCGGACTATGTACTTCCTCAGTATGTTCTCCTCGTCTCCTTGAGGAGTCTTGATGATGCCCTTGAACGTCTTGTGATAACAGTGCTCGCTCCACACCTGTGCAATTGTCTGAAGCTCGACGTCTGTCGGGTTACGTCCTAGAGATCTGTAGTGCTCCCTCACGTGTCTAAGCTCGCTCAGGTCTAGGCCAAGACCTAGAGCGACGTTTATCTTGAGGAGGACAGAGTCGTCAGAATCTAGCAGGTTCACCTCATACACCTCGATGTCTGGGTAGAGCTTTCGAAAGAGGCACATTTTCTAAGTTCTCGGCGGCGCTAAGCTCAGTTAAAATGTTGCGTAGAGGTGAGGCGCCAAGCATCAGAAGAGTCATAGTGTCTGCACCAGCAAGAGTGCACTTCGGGATACTTGATCCATTTGGTGTTGCTGGTACAAGAAAGTACATGTCTCTAGGACTGGGAATACAGGAGCCACGCACAGTGGTCGAGGTTGGGTGGGACCTCGACCAGAACATACCTACCGACGTTGAGAGAGAGGTTCACGATGTCATTAACAGGATGAGAGCAATATACAACCTAGAGCTTTCCAACGTAAAGATAAGAGTGCTCTCACATGCTCCAAGACACGTAGGTCTAGGATCAACAACGCAGATCAAGCTAGCAACAGCCTATGCACTCTCTAGGCTAGCTGGTCTCTCTCCAGACATCCCTGAGCTCGCGAGAGCTCTAGGAAGAGGAGAAGTATCTGGAGTAGGAACATACGTCTTCGCACATGGTGGGCTCGTACTTGACTCAGGTAGAAGAAGAGACAGCGACTTTCCAAGACTGCTTCTGAGACTAGACTTTCCAATGAACTGGCATATAGTCGTAGTAGTACCTCCAGGAAGAGGACCATCAGAGACAGAGGAGCACAAGCTGTTCTCACATACAGCGTCCAGACCTGAGCTCGTACACTACGCACATTATGTTGTACTCAGCAGAGTCATACCCTCAGTACAGGAAGGAGACTTTGAGGAGTTCACTAGCGGTCTCGAGGAGCTTCAGGTAACTGTTGGAAAAATGTTTAGCCTGGCACAGGGCGGAGTGTTCTCGAGAATCTCCATAGACTACGTCATGCTTCTAAGAAGAATGGGACTGAGAGGAGTAGGTCAGAGCTCCTGGGGTCCAGCAGTGTATGGCTTCTCAGAGTCTAGAAGACATGCAGAGAGTGTGTGCATTGAGGTTGAAAAGAGAGGTGCAAGGTGCATCGTGACAAACGCAGACAACTGTGGGTCAAGAACCTACTATGTACGCTCTACAGATTAGATGATGCAAGACTGTACGTCAGTAACCAATCTCTAGCAACTCCTGTAAGCACAACCTCAACACCTTCACCATGATCCACTAGATCGACAATTCCTCTCTCCTTGAACTCTCTCAAGATGCTCATGAACTCGTCAAAGCTCATATCAACATCAAGTCTCTTTGACTCTCTCACTAGATACTCATAGACCTTCACAACCTGTGCCGGCTTGTCAAGTGCAACCTTTCCCAGGATGTCAAAGTACAGAATCCATCTCTTTCTATCAAAGTTAGAGAGATCCATGTGGAAATATGTCTCAATCTAGAGATAAAAATGTCCTCTCTAGTCTCCTAGAACTCCACTATGTTCTTACCCTTCGCTCTATACTCCTCTAGAAGCCTATTTGCCCAGTCTGGAGGTAGCTTAATCACGTACAGGTACTTTCGAAGTCTAGCCTTAAGTTTGACATACTTCTCATACCTCTTCACTCGTATCTCCTCTGCTTGATCAGCATACTTTCTCCAGAGATCAACTAGGAAGACCTCTTTAGGCATGTTCGTCAGAGTCCAGAGACCGTGAGATTAAAAATGTTCTCAACATTGAGTACGGCCGCAAGGCTGCCTCACTCATGCACGGGCCCGACGTGCGGCCCCGTCGTGAGGCAGCCAGTTGACTAAGGTACAGTCGGTTAATAAAACTTGCTGTGAAAACTTAAATAAATGGCTGCTCAAGCCCTCAAGGTGCAGCTTCATGGCTCGAAGCCCGCGCTACAAGGTTAAGCACAGGAGACGAAGAGAAGGAAAGACAAACTACTACAAGAGACGTGAGATGATAAAGAGTGGAAAGCCGAGGCTAGTAATAAGAAAGACGAACTACAGAATTCTTGCTCACATTGTCACGCCAACCCCCATAGGAGACATAACACATGTCTGGGCATCAAGCGACGAGCTACGTGGATTCGGGTGGAAGGCATGTCTCAAGTGCACACCAGCCGCATACCTGACTGGTCTCCTCGTGGGCCTTAAGGCACAGCTCAAGGGAATAAGAGAGGCAATAATAGACATTGGACTCCATAGACCTGTACGCGGCTCAAGAGTATTCGCGGTTCTCAAAGGAGCAGTTGATGCAGGACTAGAAGTACCTCACAGCGAGGACGTGTTTCCAGACGAGTCCAGGATTAGAGGAGAACATATAGCAAACTACGCGAAAATGCTAAAGGAGCAAAATCCAGACATGTTCAAAACTAGATTCTCACAGTACATCAATGCAGGACTAGACCCAGAAGAACTACCAAAACACTTTGAAGAAGTTAAGAGAAAGATCCTAACATACTTCTCAGGAATGTACAAGAAGGCCGGCATAGAGCTACCAGGCATAATAAAAGAACATCTAGGCCTAAAAGAGGCTGTAGCAGAGGAGTAATAGAACAATAGTCTATAGCCTCTAATACTATCTCACACTAGTTACAATTACAATAACTTGGAACTTTGAACTTTTCAAAAGGAAAGAAAATAGAGATTACGTAGAGGTCTTACGTGTTGAATACAAGTCCTCATAGAGATATCTAAGAACTAGAATACGAGTATAGTCGTTATTGTTACCTTATCTTCTCTGCAGACACAATCCTGTTCTGAATGAGGTACTGTTTCAGATGTGCTAGATCTCTGAAGTAGCCTCCTTTAGCCATCTTGTATAGTCTTCTCCAGGTCTTGGCATCAATCACTCCCTGATCCTTTAGCCACTTCAAGTATCTTCTCAGAGTTCTTATCTTGTTTATCCATGCACGTTTTGGATCTAGCCTAGCTGACTTTGGACCCTTTCTGCTACCGACTCCTCTTCTCCTACCTTTCTTTCTCTTCTCATGCAGTATTCTCCATCTTCCCCTACTGTTTCCCTTTACGGGCTCAACCTCGATAAGCCCCTCCTTTATGAGCCTCCTAACGTCTGCTCTCGTTGAGACTTCTTGGAGCTGTGACAATGCCTCTGGCTTGATCTTGATTCTTGACTCGCCTACTCCAAGTATCTGAGCAGCAAGTCTCTTAACATCAACCATGGTCTTCGAGCTCTTGCCTCTTCTCTGTATTAAAACTTAGCTATCTTGTCTACTAGGGTCTAGTTGGCAGAGAGGCCTTCTGAGAGTGGGGTCAGGTTCTGCTGGTTTCTCTAGGAGTTTAGAGAATTCTGCTCGTTTCTCCTTTACTTGTTCTGTGTGAGGTTTAGCATCTTCTTTGCTTCTTCAACGGTGTTTACTCCAAGTATTGCCACTATGTCTCTCCATGACAGGTTCACTACCTTTATGTTTCTCTCTAGTGCTTTCCTTATGATCTCTAGTCTCTTCCTCTTGCTGACTGTTCCTGCTATCACTACTGCTTGTCTTGTTGGGTCTACCTTGTCTAGATCTTCTGGTCTCCATACACGTACAAGCTCAAATCCGGAGGGGTGTAGTCCTCTCACGGCTCTTGGCTGTCTGTATCCTATCTTGACTAGTGGTGGGTATCCCTTAATCTGATGTCGAATCTTGTTGTCCAGGCTCTTGGGTCTTCTCCATCTGTCTTGTCTCTCGATTCTCCAGAACCTCCACTCATCCATCCTCATCCACTCTGGTTCTCTTCTCTCCATCTCGAGTCTGAGACGTAGCAGTCTCCTGAGCTCTGGCGTGAGTGACCTCTTCATCTTAATGTTCTCACGAAGCTTAGCTGCGAGCTCCTGTGCTTGCTGAGTCTGCTCTGGCTGTGTTGGTGTGCTCATTGCTATGTCTCTCCTAAGGTGAAATATTCCCTTAATAAACATTGATATTGATAACAGAGTCTTGGCCTTGAACCTCGTGGCTCGAATATATACTATTGTTGAGGCTAGAAGGGCACGTAAGCTAGGTAACGCAATGTTTGTCTCTGGGACAGCGTTAGCCTTTACAGGTATAGCGCTAGGTGGACTAGAGGTCGAGCCTTATCTCAGTCTCGTGCTGGTTGTGATAGGGTTCATAATTGTGCTTCTCAGCTACAGGTTTGATGTAAGAGGAATGCTTCGACTAACGGTGCTCAACCTCTCTGAGAGACTTCTCGAGCTCTATGTGGAGAACAGGTCGAGGAACATGCTTATACGTGTAGTCAAAGTGCTTCTCAGGGATTACACAGGAAATGTTGTCCTAGAGACCGACACTAACATCAATGTGCTCCCAAGACAGAGTGAGCTAATCAAGTTGGATCTCAATTTTGGTGGGGGTCAAGCAAACATTGAGGATATATGCATAGTCGTGGAGGGGGGAGTCTCTGTCTGTGTTCCTGCAGGAAGGAAGGTTGTTGAGGCTGTGATTGAGTAGAAGGTTTCAGGTCTTGTGTCTTAATGCTAATAGACGTATGCTAATAGTACTCCACCTAGTCTCTGCTCCTTAGCCTCGTGATGGGACATGACTCCCCTAGATGTGGACACTATGAGGATGCCCACATCCTTTGCTGGAAGATACTTCTCCTCCCACTTGTGTATTTCTCTCCACTTGAAGTGAAATCTTGGCTTGATCACGCCACAGTCATTGATCTTTCCCAGAAGATGAACAATGAACTTGCCTCCTCTGCCATCGTCTATGTACTCGATCTCTCCAACATACCCATATCTCTGCATCACACGCAACACGTTTCCCACAAGCTTAGATATTGGCCAGATCACTACCTGCTTGTGGCCCTTGGCCTCGGCGTTCTTTATCGTTACGAGTGCATTTGCGAGCACGTCAAGTAGTACCATACTCTCATAGCGCTGAGAGCCTCCCTCTTAAATAGTCTTTCGGGTTACATTAATGAGGTCATCCTCTGTGTTGTGACTGATGAACAAGAGACTTCTACTGATCACTACGGTCGCAATACTTGCAATACTGGTAGCGTCGATAGGGGCCTATCTGCTCTTCGTGATGATTGGTCCTGGAGTTCCAATATGTAGAGGACACACGTATGTCTTCGTAGTGTTTCCACTGTTTCGGTACGAGGAGCTGAACATACCGTACAGTGGTCTGAGAAAGCTAGGAACTAACCTGATAGTCATGTGTCCTGGATCAAGCAGAGAGACTGTGATAGGGATAGATAAGAAGAACATGATTCACAGAGTTAGATGCGTAAACTCGACGAAGCTGCCCTCGACGGCTGATGCCTATGTTCTGGTAGGTGGTCCGGGACTGACCTGCATCCTGCTGAGCTATCTGTCCTCGAGGGGGCTTATAGAGATGAATAATGAGACTATGCAGCTACTTGCTGCATGTAGAGTAATTGCACGTGAGTTCAACATCAACTACTCAAGATACTACAGTGTTGTCTCTGAGATCAGTAGAGAGATCTCGGTCTTGTCGAGAGAGAACAAGGTGATAGCCGCGATATGTGTTGCTCCAACACTACTCTGTATTGGTGGAGCTGTACATGGTGGAGAGATAACCATGGCTGATGTTCGTCCTCTTGTGAGTTTTGTCAGACATGAGTGTGGCGTGACTGTCTTATCTACGCCCATAGTGGTTCGAGGAAACATAATCACCGTGAGAGGTCCTGAGGAGACTGCACTCTACAGGTTAACACTGATGCTAGCTATCCTGTGTAGGAGTAAAGTACAGAAGAAGTAGTCTACTGGAGAGGTTGCTAGATGATGAGCAACTCCGTCGCGGATAGGTAGATGAAGAGTTTTTCGGGGAGCTGACTAGCAATGTGGAGTTGAGAGCCATGAGATCTCTCTCCGTAGTGCTTGAGCGTGGAAGATGTAGATGGGGAAGATGCTACTTCTGTGGCTGGGGGAGAAGACTCAGACTTACACCCATAGATGAGCTGAGGAAGCTCTTCAGGAAGGCTGTGTCCAGGAGAGAAGATCATGACACTCTCAAGATATTCTGTTCCGGAAGCTTTCTGGATGATGCACAGTTTCCACCTGAGTTCAGGCGTTTCTGCCTAGAGGAGGCCAAGAGAGCAGGCTTCTCAAGCGTCGTAATTGAGTCCAGACCTGAGTTCATAAGCAGAGAGAGTCTTGAGCCTCTCTTAGAGACTGAGGTAAAATTGACGGTTGCAATAGGGCTTGAGCTTGCAGACGACAACGTACTAACCAACTACTACCATAAAGGCTTCAAGGTCTGTGATTACCTTGCTGCAGTCAAGGTGTTACGTAGCCTCAATGTTGGGGTCAGAACGTATGTGCTTGTTAATGGACACCCGGTGCTGTATCACAATAGGGAGTTTCAGAAGAAGATTCTAGACAGAACGTTGGAGCTGACAACCAAGGTCTCGGACTCTGTAGTGGTGATAAATGCGTATCCTCATGAGGAGTCTAACCTCGTGAGAGACTGGATCCTAGGTAGATGGAGACCACTGAGGAGAGAGGAGTTCCTGGAGCTAGTCCGTGACTGGGCTAATAACCCTAAGGTAGAGATAGACTGGAGTAACTTCACCTTTGTGCCTAGGATACCAAGAAGACTGCAGCAGTACATACGTGGAGTTGGCAGGGAGGTTCTTCTTCATCCACACTTTGAGGTTTGGCA
>JALWFJ010000091.1 GCA_027036495.1 Thermoproteales archaeon | reverse complement strand
TTGCCCTTGTTGCCTCGCCGACATCTGCCGTGACCACGACGAGGTCAGGATACTTCTCGCCTAGGTCAGCTAGGGCTCTACCAACAGCATCTCTGGGAGTGAGCTCAGAGAGCTCTAGTATGACGTTGCGGCTTATCATTGTCTCTCTACCCGCACTCTGTGCACATCTGCTGAAGTATCTCAAATGCCTCCTCTCTCGTTAATCTCTGCCTTGTTGTCCCTTCAAGGAGAGGAATTCCCTTCCCTCTAACCGTGTGTGCAATGACTATGCTCTGCTCACTGCTCGACTCTATGTCCTCGAGGACGCCTACAAGGGCTGCAATGTCGTGTCCATCAACCTCCACCACACGGTACCCAAGTGCCTCAAATCTAGCCCTCAGGTTACCCTTGCCCTTTATCTTCGAAACCTCACCATCAAGCTGCATCTTGTTATGGTCAACTATGGGCACAAGGTTCGTCAGCCTGTAGTGTGCTGCTGTTGAGAGAGCTTCCCAGACCTGTCCCTCATCTAGCTCTCCATCCCCCATTATCAGGTATACTCTCCTGTGAGAGAGGCCACGCATCTTGAGGCCAAGTGCGATACCTACAGCTATGCTTACTCCCTGTCCTAACGAGCCAGTTGCGACGTCGACTCCCGGTGCACCGAGTTCAGGATGATTCTGCAAGATGCTTCCTATTGTTCCAGAGTTTCTGAGGTCCTCCCAGGTCAAGTAGCCCATTGCGGCAGCAATGGCGTAGATTGCGTGGACTGCATGCCCCTTGCTCAGAACTAGCCAGTTTCTGTCAACTCCACCGTTGAGGAACTTGACTCTCCCAGTACCGTAGAGCACGGTCAATATGTCGAGCACGGAGAGAGCTGACCCAAGGTGGACTCCCGGGTTATATGCGGATATTAGTAGCAGATATCTACGCGCATTCTCTGCAATTACTCTCAGTCTATCAACTGATAACATTGATTGTTCGCCGTGAACTAGACAATGTAAGTTTAAAGTATTTTGTTCACTTAGCGTCCAAGAAAGATGACCTCAGTACTTGAGGAGATACTGAGGTACACGCGCAAGCGAGTAGAGATTGAGAAGAGCATCCTGAAAGCTCTACCAGATAGAACACACGCAGTAAACGACCTCTACGGAAGACTACTAGAGCATGCTAGGAGAGGAGTCCTCGGGATAATATCAGAGTACAAACGTGCATCACCGAGAGGAGTAATAAATCTCAGCTTGTCAGTCGAGGAGTTCTACGAGAAGACTAGGAACATGTCAGCTGCATACTCTGTGCTCACAGAGCCTCGATGGTTTCTAGGATCTTACCTATTTCTGAGAGAGCTTAGAGAGCTAGACAGGACTACTCCAATATTGATGAAGGACTTCGTAGTTGATACGTGGCAGATAGACCTAGCCTACTCTCTAGGTGCCGATGCTGTTTTACTGATAGTGAAGGTCCTAGGCGAGAGAGAGCTGGAGAGGTATGTCGAGAAGGCAAGAAGCCTAGGACTAAACGTGATACTGGAGGTTGACTCCATGAGAGATGCTGAGGCTATTGCGAGATGCTACGACTCTACTCCTGGAGTTATACTTGGAGTGAACTCTAGGGATCTGACAACACTTCAAGTAGACCTTCCACGTGCATGTAACATAGTGAAGAACCTGGAGTTCAGGGGACCAATAATTGTGGAGAGTGGAGTGAAGAGCAGGGAGGACGTGCTACTCATACGCAGGACAGGCAGAGCAAGTGGAGTTCTCGTGGGAACATCAATAATGAGGAACATAGATCTCCTGAGAGATCTTCATGAGGCTGCAACACGGTAGCCTGACGGTACTGATACTTGCAGGTGGCTCTGGATCGAGATTTGGAGACTCTGAGAAATGTCTAGTAGAGATTCTTCCCGGAGTGAGGCTTCTCGATCTAGTGGTGGAGAAGGCGAGAGAGCATGGCAAGAGGATTGTCGTGGCCACAAGCATCAAGCATAGGAGGATCATCAAGTGGGCACAGGAGAAGGGACTTGACGTTGTTATCACGGGATGTCGTGACTACTCTGAGGATTACTGCATGCTGGTTAATGCTCTGAGAGGGAGACCGTTACTAGTTATGTGTGGAGACGTGCTGGTTCTTGGAGATGTAGTCAGCAAGCTTACTGAGGCGAGAGAGAGAGTAGGCACTGTCGAGATGGTGTCTCTCTGTGAGAGAGGATCTGCCTTAGGAGTTGATCTCGTACTTGCAGATAGGTGTGTGCCTGGAGTACCAATGTCCTGGATGTGTGTCGAGAGTCAGGAAGACAAGGTCATAGATGTAGACCGTGTGAGTGATCTCGTGACAGTCAGGGAGTTGATGTCTAGAGTGTTAGCGTCCTGTCTTATCTCTTAGATGCTCTAGCGCGAGACTCACGCAGTCTCGTAGCTGCAGCTTGTACTGTCCAAGCTTGCCGCCATAGTTTCCTGCAGTCACCTTCACCACAGATGGATGCCGAGCTGCTACTACTGCTGCTATCCCCATCGCAGTCATGACGTCTCTCTGCGTGAGTCCATTGATCACTATCTCGTAGACTGCACCAACCTCTGCGGGGAGCTTTGAGTCCTTAATCTTCTCTCTGAGTGTTGGACAGAAGAGATGGTTTGTCGATGCCTTGAGCTTTGGGTAGGTAATCGCTCCAGGCTTTGATCCAGCTCTACACACTCCTCCAGGAAATGGTAGCACTACTCTCCTGACATGTTTCCTTATCGCGCGCACGGCCATCTTTGCTGCTTCTAGTCCACCATCTAGGTCTCTTGCAAGAACTATCACGTTTCCTCCAGCAACTCCCTTGACTACCCCTATCTTATCCTCAAGCAGGAACTCTCCCTCCATCACAGGTATGGCCCACATCCTCTTGCCAAACATCTCTACCTGATGCTCAAAGCCGTCACCAAACTTGGCTATTGTTCTCCCGATGGTCAGCTTCCTCCTCGAGCTTGGTAGTCCATCAAAGACTCTAGTCGTGGGGCAGGTAAGCACTACTTGGCTCAACCTCAGAATCACTTGCTGCTTAAGAAGTCCGAGATCGCTGTGCCAGATCTGTATCAAGACGCCAGGCCTGTTATCAGGAGTCTTTGCTGGAGATACGAAGCCCTCCACACCTGCCTCACAGGGACACATTATTATGGATGTGGAGAAGCCGGTTGCGAGAGTCCCAGCAACGTATGCCCAGTACCTGTCACGTGCAGTTATCAGTACTCGAGCAGCATACATGGAGAACGCCTCGGCAAAGGTGTCATCCACCTTGTCTAGAGGAATAGAGGAGAAGTCGAGCTTCAACATTGAGCTTTTCTCACTTCTTGGCCTTCTCTTTAAGAAACTTTACTATCTCACGCGCAATGTCTACGTCGCTGACTGCCTGTAAGCCTCTCCACCCAGGCTGAGTATTGAGCTCAAGAACAACCTTCTCTCCACCTCTCGTCTCCACAATGTCTACTCCAGCAATGTCGCATCCAATTACTCTGCAGGACTTAACTGCGAGCTCCTCAACCTCTGGGTCAAGTCTCTGAGGCTTGACCGGCTCGCCTCCCTGTGCAATGTTGGTTTTCCATCCTGACCTCGCACGCCTCATCATTGATGCAACAACTCTGTCTCCAACAACCAGGAGCCTATAGTCTACACCGCCATGCCTAATGTATTCCTGTAGCAGCAACACTGCACCACTTGAGGACAAGTAGAAACATAATCTCCAGACTAGATCCTTCATGTCCGACACACATCGTGAACGTAGTCTAAACACTCCGAAGCCACGCGACCCAAAGAGAGGCTTAACAACCACGTCTCCTCCATTAAACACGTCTAGGTTCTCTGCCACTCTGTACTCACTCTCGCTCACTAGAGTAAGTGGAGTTGGTATGTTGCTGAGAGTGAGCATGTAGAGAGTCCTGAACTTGTCCATTGCTATCTCTATTGCTCTAGGATCATTCACTACTGGTAGGCCAGTGTCAGCAAGACAGTGAAGGAGATCCATCCTGAACACTGCCTGTTCAAGACTGCACTTTCCTATAGGCCTGACTAGCACCACGTCTACTAGATCCTCTAGCACTCCAATGCTACAGAGCCTCACCTCGATCTTTCCTCTCCCAACTGTTGCTGATAGGTCACGGAAAGCGAAGGTGAGGTATCTACATCCCTCCTCTGTGCAGGCACGTGCTAGCTCACGTGAACACCAGCTGTTGGGGTTTCTCGTCAAGATTCCTATGGTAGTCATAGAGCAGTGTACCTGCTCACAATGTCTCTAACTGCATCAGCGAGGTCACGCAGAGTCTCGAAGCCCTGAACTATGCACCTGAGCTCGGAGTCGCTTAGATACTCTACGTCTATCTGGGCCGTAGGTTGAAGCTTCTCTATGTACTCTCTGACAGCTATCTTGAGAGCAAGCTGCTTTAGCTCATCGTACAGCAGCTTGACTGATCTCGCAAGGTTATCGTCGATTGCCTTTACCTCAGCCAGGAAGTCAACTATTCTGTGAACCTTGATTGCAGGTCTGGAGCGTGCAGTGACTATGTATGCATAGTATAGGAGCTTCTCCATGACCTGTATGAGGTCTCTGTACAGGTTTACTGTCCTGACTTTCAGCCTCTTGAAGAAGTCTAGAGGTATGTCTATACGCTCACAGTACTCTCTAACGAGCGAGGGGACATGTGAGAGCAGAGAGTCCACGTACAGTCTAGATATCTCGTCAAGGATCCTCGTTGAGCCCCATATAGGCCTGGAGAAGTATATTATCTCTGAGAGGAGACGCGGATTCTCTGAGCTCAAGAGATCCTTCATCGTGTACATGTCTATGGACGTTGCCTCACGTAGATCAAGGAGCATCTCTACGGACCTTCTGAGTCTCTTCACAGCGTCAACAACGGAGGAGTCGTCTGCTCCAAGCACTCTCACTATTAGGTCCTCTCCAAAGATGTGGTCATATGTTAGGAGAGAGCCGCCTACTAGAACCACAACCTTGTCTGCTAGGTCGCTTGAGGAGAAGGCTAGCGCTCTAGATAGGGTCAGAACCCTGAGCAGAGAGAAGTTTCTAGAGAACTCGTCTACGTCTACTTTCCTCCTAGAGACGACATTTAGTACCTGTTTCAGCACGCGTGAGTACAGGAGCTTGAGCTCGTCTAGATCTCCGCTACGCTGAAGCTCTCTGACAAAGCTCAATGGAACAGCGGTATACGCATCGTAGAGGTCTCTGAGAGTAGTTACTCCACATATCCTGCAGTCTCTGTCAACGATTACCATGTGCTTCACTCCGAGCAGCAGCATGCGCTCAAGGACCGTGCTTGCAGACTCGTTCTCTCGGACAAAGTGTACAGGTCTTGTAGCTACCTTGACTAGTCTCTCTGTGAAGGGTATCTGGTCGGCTATGACTTTCCTGAGGTCGGTGTCTGTCATGATGCCTGTTGGTCTATCCTCATCATCTACGAGCACTATGGAGCTTATTCCTAGGTCACGCATCATCTTTACAGCCTCCCGTATCGTTGTCTCGCTCGTGCCAACCACGGGGACTCTCCTTATGAAGAAGCTGACAGGAACATCCTCACTCTCCTCACTCTCGACAAACTTCGCGGCTCGACACAGTCTGTCAGCCACTGCTAGCCCAAGGACGTCCTCGAGGTCCCTCTTCCTGAACATTGACAGTCTTCCCTCATGGGATATGCAGGTTACCTTTCCTCCATGCTCAACGTAGAGTATGTCTCCAGCAGTGAAGAAGAGCCTCGATATCTCAAATATGCCGTCTAGAAACAGCACGACGTTTGCTGGTCCAACATCGATGGACTCTCCTTTTCTCAGCTCAGTGGTCTCCTGGAGGGAGCACAGAGCACTAAGCTGCTCCTTCGTGAGGTTTATTCCCCAGAGCCTGAAGGTTATGCTCAGCCTCTTTGATACCTCACTGCACACGCTTGACAAAGTCTACTAGGGCTCTAAGTAACTTTATGGCCTCGTCTTGTGAAGGTGCAAGCGGTGATCCAAACACTACACCTATATTTTCTCTTAGCTTAAGTAGCTGCTCTATCCTGTCCATGCACTCCCTGAGAGTACCCGACACAGACAGCATGTCCACTAGCTCCTCAGTGACGAGAGGCACAGCCTTGCTAGATCCTCCCTCCAGCAGTGCAGCACGTATCCTAGATATCAGCTCTCTCATCTTGTCGTCTCTCACATACTCGTCAGGTAGGCCGGCAGCGATGTACGCAACCACAGGCTTTGCAGCCTTTATGGCCTTCTCTCTGTCCTCAGACACTGATAGACACATGTGTACAAATATTCTGAAGGTTCTTCTCTCCTCCTCAGTCCTCTTCCGGAGACCCTCATCAAGGTGCTGAAGCATGTTCCTGACTATCTCTGGGTGCGAGGCGTTTAGCAACACGCCATCAGCTAGCTCTCCAGCAAGCTTGAGGGTCTGCCTAGCCTGTGCTCCAACAAAGATTCTCGGCTTGACAGGAGGCTTGAACCTCATCTTTGCATGTCTTATCTGGAATATCTCTCCGTGGTACTCGAGGTACTCTCTCTCTGCTAGACCCCTGATTATCTCTATGGTCTCTCTCAGTCTACGTATTGCTCTCTCTCTTCTTATTCCAATGCTCTCAAGAGTAGTCTTGTCTCCAGCACCGAGTCCTAGGTTGAAGCGATCTCCACCTATCTCTGAGAGCGTGAAGACCATTGACGCTAGGTAGGCTGGATGAATGACATATGGGTTAGATACTCCGATCCCAACCTTGAGGTTTCTGAGATACTTCAGTATTAGTGGAGATATCACGTATGGATTTCTATTGAAATAGTGATCTGATAGCCACACTATGTCTATCCCAATATTCTCGAACTGTCCACATAGGTCAATTACCCTGTCTGGACTCTTGTTCAATAGAACCTCAACGCCAACCTCACGCATCAGTGATACAACTTGACTAGCCTTAGAAAGTATTATCTAGAAGTAGGTGCCTAGTACTTCGACTTGGCCAAGAGGAGAGACACAGACATGTCCTTTGGGTACTTGCCTAGGATCTTTGCAACAGTCGCCATGTACAGTGCTGTCCTGAGCTCTCTGACACATCCACTTGTCTTGACACTGGCCTCCGTGGTCAGCACCATGTCAGTCTCAAGCTCAACCGCGAGAGCTGCTAGAAGCGCGTTAAGTCCTGTGCTGTCAGCATCTATGAGCTCTGTGACGTTTCCTACCCCCATGAACGTTGGGGTGTCGGGGAAGCTCTGTCTGACCCTGTGATAGAGACATAGTGACCTTGCTAGCCCAAATAGTGGTGGTCTCAGGAGTGGGTCCAGGAGTGGAACACATCTCAGCCTCTGTGCCTGCTCGATCGCGCTGGAGAACCTCTCCAGGACCAGGTCGTCATCTGAGACGTCTGGTATGACTACAACTCCCTTATCAGACAGGTCAAGTCTACATTCCTGAAGTTGTGAAGGTGTTAAGCTGAGTATTATGTCCACGTATGGTAATGCTGCCTCAATCTCCTGGAGAGAGAACGTGTCTATGCTCAGCAGCACGTCAGGATACTCTCTCCTCAAGGCTTGAGCGATCTCTCTCACACGGTCAGGTCTCGGGTGACCAGATCTACACCCAATATCTATGCCGTCAGCGCCCTCGTTGACGTAGCTCTCGGCGATCTTCCTGACTGAGTCAACGTCTCTGACAGTGGCGTCAATTATCTCTGAGAGTATCAGAGGCGGCAAGCCTGTTAGTGCTCTTCTACAGGTTGCGCCTACGAACCCCCTGACCCGAGAGAGTCTGCCTCTGAGACTGTAGACAAGTCTCTCACAGTGCTGCTTGTACTCTTGAAGAGTCTTCTCGAGCTCTCTCATCGTGAGTCCAGATATGCTCTCTGGATCGTTCTCCTGTACGAAGTATGCTAGAGGTATTGCGTCTGCAAGGTTCTTCAGAGGAACTATGAGCACGTTGTTTACTGTGAAGACCTTATCGCTGACAGTGAAGGGTACGATTATCAG
>JALWFJ010000090.1 GCA_027036495.1 Thermoproteales archaeon | reverse complement strand
CTTGCACGGTCCTGCCTGTCCTGACTATGTCGTCGACTATGAGTATCTTGTCTCCTCTCTTCAGAGTGTTCCTAGGAAGATACAGCGTGACCTTTCTTGGAGGATCCTCAAGTATGAGTGTGCTCTCGTAGAACTCCTCAACAAACACATCCCTGTACTGCTTAGCTATTGCAAGCTCAGCACCGAGTGCCAGAGCTGCAGCGACTGCCAGTGGTACCCCGTCGGTTGCTGCAGTCAGGACCTTGTTGACTCCCTGTCCTCCAAACTTCTGCCTAACCCTCCTGGCGTAGAGCTTGAGCACGCTGGAGCTTAGCACAAGCTCGGTGAAGTTGCAGTAGCCTTCTAGGCATCTGATGTTTCTTCTCAGTATGTCCTCAAGAGATAGCACACTCTCTAGCTTAGACACTATCTTCTTAGCAGTCTCTACTGACGGCAAGAGGTCACCATTAGCATATCTACAGAGCATACTGTCAGGTATTCCAAGAATCTCGCTCATCTCTCTGTAAGATAGTCTCAACAGAGATCGAGCAAGATTTATCAGCTCAATGGCATCGTACTGCAGCATTAACTTATCTAGACGAGTCCTCACGCTCATTAAGTACCTGAGATCTCTAGTTAGCAGGGCGCACTTATAAGTAGACTTTACTTGGACACTGATACGCTTATAAACACAGGTACTCGAGTCTCAGCGGAGAACACCATGCCAATAACAGACCCAGAGAAGCTGAGAATAGCTCTAGAACACAGATTTGGGTACTGGATATGCAGGAAGTGTGGAGCAAGAAACCCACCAGGGGCAGAGAAGTGCAGAAGATGTAAGAGCAAGAATCTTAGACCAAAGAAGTACAAGGCTAAGTAGGAGCACTTATAAGGCACATAGACAATGTCAAAAACTCGAGGTTCTGGGTGCCATCTGAGCCGGGGTGGCCGAGCCTGGTCCAAGGCGCGGGACTCGAGATCCCGTCCCCGTACAGGGGGCGTGGGTTCAAATCCCACCCCCGGCGCCAAATACAGGTAGACTCCTGTGACACGCTCTTTATTCTCTACAAGTGATGATGGCTAGGATTGCTGACACGTACTATGATGACCTCTCTTGTCACTGACCAGCTAATCTCCTCCATACAGGCATGGCGTACTTTGGAGTTAAGTAGAGGTGAGGCAGACCCTCATAGGGTGCCCATGCACAGGCAACAAGTAGTCCTGTACTCACTATCTTGTTCAAGGTCTCGAGAACCTCCGTTACCCTATAGTTGAGCAGTCTTCGAACAACGTTGTTTATAGCTGCTGAACACTCAAGAATAAACGCTGAGTCTCTCTGCAGACACTCATACACTCTGAGTCTGCCTAGTAGCAGAACAACGTGTAGAGTCTTAGAGTCAAGCTTCTTTACTCTCTCTTGAACGTCTAACTCCATGTTTGGAGGAAGAACCTTCTCGACGAAGGTCAGCACGGTATCCGTAACCTCTGGGTTATTCACGAGCTTTCCAAAGGTTCTCAAGATCTCTCTACGAGCTCGAATATACTCGTCTAACCTCCCATACTTCAAGTAGAAGCTTTTCTCTGCACCGCTTGAGCCACAGCAGAGCACCCAGTAGTATACTGCGTCTAGCAACAAGTGACGTTGCGGATCACTGCATATTCTTGCTAAGAACTTCTCCACAAGCTTCTCGATCTCTGTACCCCTCACCTCAAGTACTATCAGTCTAGAAAGGGTCTTAAGATAGGCGCCTCGGTCTCCTCTTGGTGATGTGAAGGGCGGGAAACCCGAGGCGATGAGGAGTTACGCCTACGCTGATGCACTGTCTCGAAGCTCTAGGAGCTGAGCTAGACCAGTCTTGACACTAGCGTTAACATGTACGTGACTGTGAGCGACACTGTAAATGCTGTAGTTAGTGTCAGTGCTAGCACTCCAAGCGTGTACTTTATGCTTCTACTTTCTTGATACACTGTTGCGAGTGTTGCTACACAGGGCAGGTACAGTGTTACAAGAAGCATCAAGCCAACTGCTTGAGGAGCAGTTAGTCCTAGTGCCCTCAGCGCAGACAGCACATTAGTGTGCCCAGATGCAAGAACTACCGCACTCAGGAATGTCTCCTTGGCAATGAGCCCGTTAAGAAGTGCGAAGGCTATAACCCAAGCCCTATCTGGCGGTATCCCATACACCTGAACCAGGGGAGCCAAAAACTTGCCTATGATCGCAGCATACGAGCTCTCTATGGTTGATGCAGGACCACCGGGTCCAAAGTTCAGCAATGTCCAAGTGACTAGGCTAAGTCCAAGTATCACGACTCCTGCTCTAATCAGGAAATGCTTAGTTAGATCCCAGGAGGACCACCATACTACGCGCAGACTAGGTCTATGTAGTGGTGGTATCTCGATTAGCAGCTCTGGAGGCTCTCTCTCCCCAAACACGGCTCTTCGAATAGCAAGAGATAGCGCTAAGGCGACGAGTATCGCTATGACGTAGACTGAGACTACAGCAGCTGACTGATAGATAGCGCCACTGAAGAAGGCTGAGGCAAGTGCCAGAAGCACGGTTAGTCTTGCTTGACAGGGAATAAACGGTATCGTTGCGATAAGCTGCATTCTCTCTGCCTCATCAAGCGCGGTTCTTGACGCCATCACAGCTGGAACGTTACAGCCAAATCCAACCATTAGTGGAAACACTGATCTCCCACTTAGGCCAAATCTTGCAAGTAGCTCGTGTAGAGCATACGCGAACCTAGGTGCTAGACCACTGTCCTCAAGTACTGCCAACATGATGTTGACCATAAGTATGAGGGGGAAGAAAGAGAGGACAGCACCTACTCCCTCTATCACGCCCTCGGCAAGTAGACGACCAACGATGCCTGGGATGCTTGACTTGACGAGGCTTGATAGGTAGCCGAATCCAAGGCTCACTAGGCCGGAGAGGCTGTAACTCTCCAACATCTCAGCAATGTTTCTCAGACCCACGTGACTCAAGAACACGTTCACTGGGAACCCTGTGTTGACTGTGAACACTAGCGACAGCATGGCTAGCAGACTGAGCAGACTGAGAATCGGCCCAACAACTCTGTCTCTCAAAGCTCTGTCTATGAGCAATGCAGCACGACCTCTTCTCTCTGTTGCTACTCTTACAATACAGTCATGAAGCAGCTTGTCTATGTAGTAGTACCTCAGTGAGGCTAGAAGCTCTACAGGATCTCTTCCAAAGGCTCTAATAAGGTTCTCACGAATCTCTCTGACCTGAAGCAGCACCTCAGCCTCGCCAGCCTCCTCGAGCTCTCTCAAGAGATACTCGTCTCCTTCGAGAAGCCTGACTGCAAGCCACCTTGGTGGATACTTTCTGGCTAGGCTAGAGCGACTTAGTACCTGCTCTAGGTCTCTAATAAATGGCTCAACAGGTCCGTAAGGAACTTCTAGAGTTCTCTTTCTTCCCTTTCTTCCCTCAGCAACATCAATTATTGCATCAAGCAGCTCACGTACACCATATCCCTTGACTGCTGATACAGCGATAACTGGAACCTCAAGTCTTGCCTCTATCTTGTCAAAGTGTATATGTACTCCACTGCTGTGAGCAACATCAGCCTTAGTGAACACAAGCACAACATTGGGATAGAGCTCCAGTACCTGTATAGCTAGGTACATCGTTCTCTCTGGAGACAGAGAGTCAACAAGCAAAACAACCACGTCAGGTCTTCTCTCAACTAGGAACGTCCTAGCAACGATCTCCTCCATGGACGATGCAGATAGACCATAGACTCCGGGTAGGTCAAATATCCTGATTGTGAAGCCTCTATACTCTAGCTGTCCCTCTCTCACCTCGACCGTGGTTCCCGGCCAGTTAGCAACATGAGAGTACTTGCCCGTTAGTCTAGTAAAGAGGGTAGACTTGCCAACGTTAGGCTGGCCTATCAGCGCAACAGTTATCGTTCTTCTTTCACAAGACCTCTCACCAGGGCAACATTTAGACACGTCAAAAATTAACATACAGCTTATATAAACTCTGAGACAGGTGATACACTACTGTCAGAGGAGGTGTCATGGATGAAGATAGTCCCTCTTTCACAATTACCGTCAGGTTCTAAGGGAAAAATAGTCAGCATAAACACTGGACAGGGACTCGCAAGGAGACTAGTACAGATGGGACTTGTTCCAGGTCTAGAAGTGGAGGTAGTTCTAAATCAGGGAAAAGGACCGATACTGATCAAAGTGAGAGGAACAGAGCTTGCAGTTAGCAGAGGAGTAGCAATGAAAATAATGGTCGAAGTAACGATCTGACAACACTGAAACTCAGCTCCGTCCGTTTACATCATTCACTCAGCTCGGAAATAGCTCATCATCATGAACAGATAACAGAGAGAAGGGTTTAAGTACCTCAACAGCACATAACACACGAGCAACTAGGAGAAGCGGGGTGGGGAAGCCAGGTATCCTGCGGGGCTCATAACCCCGAGGTCGGTGGTTCAAATCCACCCCCCGCTACCAAGTAAATATTCGTTCTGAAAAACTCTATCACTGAAGTATCATCATAGCTTTGCTATTTCGTCATGCTAGTTTCATTAGTTTCATAAGGTAGAGACTGCTATTAGCAGTGATGAGAGAGACGTCTGTTAAAGAAGCTCATAGAATGGACACGATATTAATAATAGTATCGATTGTAGTTTGGATAGTACTTGCAATCTGGGGAATATATATCACAATGGTCAATGGCATTGCAGGAGCTGGCATGTCGCTTGTGGTGTACGTTATTGCTGTTAGTGGATGGATAAAGCTCATTAAGGTATGGATAGAAGAAAGAGGGAAACTGTTGGGAGAGATTAGAAATGAGCAGTTGAGTGAGGAGATTAGGAGACTCAGAGACGTTATAGAGGAGCTTGCTCGTAGTCTTAAGAGATGATAACAGATTGAGGTACTATTGAGGTACTATGTATCAACCAGCTTCTTTTTACTTAGTTCTGTGCCTTGTATTGGCAGCGATATTTGTGTTAATGATAGTATCAATAGTGTTTCCTGAGATTATCCTTGCTCCTCTACGCTGTATATGTTTCCCAACTTCTCAAACGTATACGTTGTTTGTTATAAACAGAACTCTAGGATCAATAGTAATTAATGCAAAAGGAGCAAGCATATACATAGAAGGTACAAGATTTAAAAACTCTGTAACCATTATAAAGTATAGAGGAAGCTGTAACGGAGGTATTAATGCTAAGGTCGAGAATAACACGCTTAAAATTACGGTCCACGCATATGGATGTTGTGATGTCATAGTGAGATTACCAGTAGGACAATATAATATAGTTTCAGATATATCAGTATCAAGGCTAGAGTTAAGAGATCTAGTTGTCAACAAGTTAGTACTCAAAGCAGCTGCAGCTTCTGTGAAGATCTCAAACCTGAGTGTCAACATAGCAAATATCTCAGCTATAGTATCCTCGCTTGAGGCAGACAATATCAACATTAGTAATATGTCCTTAATCTATGCCTCAGCATCCTCATTAAGACTTGAACTACTGAATAGAGGCATTCTAGCAACAGTACAAAAATCTGAAGCAAGTAGCATATCAGTGCTATGTCCAACATCAAGAGTTCCCGTGGTAAGAGTAACGGCCTTAGCGTCTACTGTGGAGATAAGTTGCGTGAAGTAGAAATTATTTAAATCTATGTCTTCTTGCTACGAATTGCTACGAAATTACGACTTGTTTATAGGCAAGCTCTGCTAGTTCTGTCACGTATCCTGATATTGCGCTAGTAAGAAGTTCTCTCACTAGCTCTGTGTTTATGGTTCTGGGATCTATGCTGAAGATTGCTTTGACTTCAACTTTTGCTTCTATTCTTGTAGATAGTAGCTCACTTATAGTGGACGTGTCTCTAGGGATGTCTATGCTTGTTATATTTAACTTAGAATGAAGTAGTTCTCTTAAGAATAATTTCTCTCGTACTAGTTCTATTTTCCTAATGCATGCCTTTAGTATCTCTCTTCCTAGGCTGGTCTGAGATAGTTGAGAGAGTTTCGCTGCAAAGTTGTTAATTATTTTCTCAAATAATCTCATAGTTCTATGAATGTCTTTAGTGTTATTTGTGTCTATGAGGACACTGTTGAGGTCTCTCTGATTTGCTACACACTCACTTAATGTTTCGTTACTAGTCGTGTCTTTAAGTGTTCTTGAGGTACCTACGGCTGTGAGAATTCTGCTTATCAACCCGTCTTCCTCATGCTTTACCCCCTCTAGCATGTTGTCAGATAATGTGCATGTGGATGAGATTGAGACTTCAAGAGTATTGTCCTCAATCTTGTACGTGAAGTTCTCAGTGCGACAACACACGTACGCTACACAGTAAGTTGCAGATTCCCTCAGCATGATGTATTGGTCAGCTAGAGGAATTTCAATCATCGCTCATTCTGGGGAGTACTCATCATTCTGAGAGGAGACAGAGATCAGCTGTATCTCCTCACGTCTTAGAATTATGATTTTATCGGTTGTCTATGTTCTGCCTATGGTTCAGGTGCGTTCTAATGTTGTCTTGTAGGTATTTCAGGATCTCTCTATGTCTGCCGGACTTGACTATGCCTAGCAGAACCTTATAGTGGTGGAGTATCTTTCTTCTTACTGGTCTTGGAAGTGCATCTATGTCCGGCTTGGTCAGGTATCGTTTATTAAGTCTCTCTGCTAGGAGTAGTATGGACTCTACATTCTTATCAAGGTGTTGTCTATGTGCAGCTAGTTCTCGTATGGTAATTCGAAGACCAGCTCTCTCTGTTAACAAGTATATTCCACAGCAGTCTGGAGCCGTCCAGAGATCTAAGAACTCCTCCTTGCACGTTGCGAAGGATAGACCAAGAGCATCACATAGTTCTTGAGCAATCTCTGCTACTCTTCTTCTCCAGTGCTTTTCAGGCCATAGAAGGCTGGGTGTGGTGCTAGTGTAGGGTACCCACTTCACACTCAAGACCTCTGGCAGCTTTGACGATACTGCATGTAGTGTCTTCACGTCTAGTCGTAGAGACTCCGTGACTACGTGTCTAGCTCCAGCATTAGAGACTGCCTGTACTAGCTCTCTGAGCTCCAGGTCTGTGAATCCTGGTGTTGCTGGCTGTATCCTGACGGTTACCGGAACCTCATGCTGTCTTGCTAGAGCCTCTATGATCTCTATCCTTCTCCATGGAGAAGGTGCGTTAGGTTCTAGTATTCTCCAAGCTCTCTCACTCAGAAAGGGCACTGAGATCTGTACCACAATTAGGCCATGATCTGCGAGCTTGACTATCAAGCTCAGTATGTCTTCCCTGAGGACTAGATCACTCTTAGTGTTCAACAGTAGTGGTATCTCTGCCTGGAGACAAGTCTCCAAGAAGAGCTTACAGTTACTGAGACATTGCTCTTCTCTCTGCAAAGGATCAACGAGAGTGGATACTCTAAATGGCATGAGTCTTCTCGGTCTCGTCTTCGAGACGTGTCTCACATAGTGAAGAAACTCCTCAACGTGTCTCCTCGTGAGCTCAGGGTCTTGAAACCTGTACCATCTAGCATAGCAGTATAGACAGCTGTACGTACAGACGTGATATGTCTCTAGTCTGAGAATAGAGTAACAGTACGTGCTTATGATCGAGGAAGGTGATATTACAAGTGTTGACACAGTGATTACTCCTCTGTTGCCGGGTAGATGAAGTACTTAACCGAGAGTACCCCCTTCATGCCCTCAATGCTGCTTGCAAGCTCCTTGACGTCTCTCAGTCTCCCCTTGACTACTATGACCTCCATGCACTTGGTGCGAGCAACATGTACATGCAGTACCGCACGTACTAGCTCATCATACTGATGCTGCACTATTGTCATCTTGGTGTCAGCCTCAATGTGCCCAGTCTCGTAGAGCACTACTAGTACTCCTCCTACAATGTCTTCCTCCTTTCCAAGAAGCCAAGACTTGTCCATTATGTAGGACTCTATTGCGGATGTTATGACGTGTGATCTGGTGGTGTTTAGCTCCTTTGCAAGCTTATCAACTATGTCTAGAATCTCCTTCTTTATGGATATGCTTGTCCTGACTGTCGACATCCTCTCCTTATTGTTACCATGTT
>JALWFJ010000089.1 GCA_027036495.1 Thermoproteales archaeon | reverse complement strand
CCCTCAATTCTCAGAGTAGCAACAGTAAAGATAGCAAAATACCTAGTGAACACCAAGGAGCAGCTAGCTGAGTACTACACATTCATGAAAGCCTACCTTCCAGAGGAGTTTGTACAAATTTACGAGCTAATAAACGAGGCAAGAGCACTAATAAACAATCTCATGTTTGATAAGGCTAGGGAAAAGGTCGAGGAGATTGAGCTTCTGCTAAGTGAGCTCAAGACAAAGTGGGGAGCTCTCATAGAGAACTTCTTCAGAAAGGAAGTTGAGGAAATAGAGACCACACTCACTAGGCTTAGAGAGGCAGTCACAGTGAGCGAGCCAGGGTGATGATGACGGGATATACTGAGCGATGAAGAAGGACCATCGACTCTGAGAGCCTTCTCACTCATACTAGAGTTCCCACGTATTCGCTCATCTCTCTAACTGTCAGTTTACCCCCAGTCCAGTACCATACAAAACACTTCGCTAACGCCATTGCTGTATCTGGATGAAGTATCAGTGGAACGTTTAGGTCAACTGCTCTCCTCCTAAGCCTGTAATCTCTCTCTGGAGTATACGCACTAGTTATTACTAGATCTATCTCTCCTCTCACAAGCATGTTCAACACCTTCTCCTGAGTATATGCCTCAGCCACGTTATATCTAGCTAGATCACAGTCATACACAGTCACGACGTAGATGTACTTACTGAGCAACTTAGTGACCTCCAGTAACCTCATTACATCTCTCTCAGAGTACGTATATATCAGGACCGACTTCTCTGGAATGTTACTGGGAGTAGTAGATAGCCAAGATTTTAGCATTGCATCCTCGAGAGTATCTCCTAGTGATGCAACCTCGCCAGTGCTCCTCATTTCAGGACCTAGGTACGGGTAAGCTCCTCTCAGTCTAGACCATGAAAACTGTGGTGTCTTAACCCCCCAACACTTACTTGGTGGTTCCCAGAACTCATCATCTAACTGAAGTCCTTCCCCGACTGTAGCATCAACTGCGAGTTTCATCAGGTTTACTCCCTTGCACTTGCTTGCAAATGGCATTGACCTACTGGCCCTCAAGTTCAGCTCTATCACATACACCTCATTGTCCTTGATGAGGTACTGTATGTTGAAGGGGCCCCTTATCTCAAGTTCCTTAGCAATTGTCACAGCAATGTCTCTCATCCTGTCAAGAACGTCTTTGTTAAGTCTGAAAGTTGGGATAACCATCATTGCATCACCACTATGAACACCTGCAGGTTCAACATGCTCGTTAAATATGCCAATAACGTGTTTACCACCGTCAGACACAGCATCAATCTCGGCCTCGATGGCGCCATCAATGAACTTGCTAACAACAACGGGGTGCTCAGGCGAGATCTTTGTGGCCGTAGTCAGGTATCTAATAAGTTCCTCTCTAGTATATGCTACAGACATGGCTGCGCCACTCAGCACGTAGCTTGGCCTGACTATCACTGGGTAGCCTACGTCCTCTGCAAACTTGAGGACCTCCTCCAGGTTCTCGGCTGAGATCCATGGTGGCTGCTTTATTCCCAGCTTATCTAGAAGCTTGCTAAACTTCTTTCTATCCTCTGCACGGTCAACGCTTGTTCCTCTTGTTCCTATGAGGTTCACTCCTAGATCTTCTAGCTTCTTGGCAATGTTGTTAGCTATCTGTCCACCAACAAAGGTTACTACTCCTATAGGTCTCTCATTGTTGACTATGTCTAGTACACGTTCGACAGTTATCTCATCAAAATAGAGCTTCTCATTCATGTCCCAGTCTGTTGACACGGTCTCAGGATTGAAGTTCACCACTATGACCTCGTATCCTCTCTCACGAGCAAATATCGTGTAGTTCACCGTTGCCCAGTCAAACTCCACACTTACACCAATTCTGAATCCTCCAGCACCTAGAACGACAATCTTGGGCTTAGTAGATTCAAAACGCACATCATGTTCCTCTCCTCCATAAGTGACGTAAAGGTAGTTCGTCTCTGCTGGCCACTCAGCAGCTAGCGTGTCTATCTGCTTAACTACAGGAGCTACTCGCTTACGCTCTCTGTATTCACGCACAGAGTGCTCACTGACTCCCAGTGCCTCAGCTATCTGTCTATCTGAGAATCCAAGCCTCTTTGCCTCAGCAATGAGTCTATCAAGTCTACTCTCACTGCACTTATCCTTAGAGCACTCTCTGAGTTCCTCATAGAGCTCAACTACTCGCTTAATAGCATACAGAAAGAACTTGTCGATACCTGTAAGCTCATACACCTCATCGATAGTTGCACCAAGCTTGAATGCCTTCGCAGCCCATAGAGGCCAGTACGGCTCACGTCTCTTAAGCTTGTCTAGAACCTCCTCAAGCGTGTGTTCATCCCTGTAAGTTGGCCCTCCTACCAGTCCAGGCTCACCAATATCAAGCATCCTTATCGCCTTCTGTAGAGCTTCCTCAAGCGTACGTCCTATCGCCATGACTTCGCCAACGCTCATCATCTCTGAGCCAATGCTCTTCTCAACATAGTCGAACTTCTGGAGATCCCATCTGGGTATCTTAACGACTATATAGTCGAGGCTTGGCTCGAAGCATGCTGTTGTCTTTCTTGTGACTCTGTTGAGAAGCTCGTCAAGTGTGTATCCTAGAGCTAACTTTGCGGCAATGTAGGCTAGCGGGTAGCCTGTTGCCTTGCTTGCAAGAGCACTTGATCTAGACATTCTCGGGTTAGTCTCTATGACGTATGCCTCCTCGCTTACTGGAGAGAGTGCGACCTGTACGTTACACTCACCAACAAGTCTTATCGCCCTAGCGACAGCAATTGAGAGGTCACGACTTAGCTGGTAATCCCTGTCGGTCAGCGTCTGGCATGGTGCGACCACTACTGACTCTCCCGTGTGCACCCCCATTGGATCCATGTTCTCCATGCAGCAGATTGCGACGACGTTATCTCTAGAGTCACGCATTATCTCGAACTCGATCTCCTTCCAATGATGAAGGTACTTCTCTATGAGGACAGACTTTACCAGTCCTGCATGTGCGAATGCGCGGTAGATCTTCTCGCGTAGATCACTCTCGCTCCATGCAACAAATGACCCAGAGCCTCCAAGATTGAAGCTCACACGCACAATCACTGGATATCCTATGTCTCTAGCCGTATCCAGAGCCTCCTCAGGACTGTACGCTGCCTTGCTTGGTGGAACAGGGATCCCACTCTCCTGCATCAGTCTACGGAACTTGTCTCTATCTAGAGCTGCCTCCACCCCCTCAATGGGGGTACCAAGAACCTTCACTCCATATCTTTGAAGCACGCCCATTCTCCATAAAGCAACTCCTATCGTCAGTGCTGTCTGTCCTCCAAAACCTATCATTATCCCGTCAGGTCGCTCTCTCTCTATGACCTCAGCAACAAACTCTGGCTTAAGCGGTACCAGGTAGACCCTGTCTGCAAATAGGTGACTGGTCTGTATAGTTGCTATGTTTGGATTAACAAGTATTGTCCTTATTCCCTCCTCCTTCACGGCCTTAAGTGCCTGCGTACCTGAGTAATCAAACTCCGCAGCCTCTGCTATCTTGATTGGCCCAGAGCCGATAATTAATACAGACTTGACACTCTCCTTTATCGAACTAATAACCCTCACCAAGCGTCGCATCCCGCTTTAAAAGAGTTTCGCGAACTATGTACACGCTCTACTTAAATACCTATGAGCTCTCTGTTAATGACCAATAGCATGTTAGAGCTACTTCAGGATCCTCTCAAAGCAATAGAGGCTGAGCGCAGCATCCTCGCAAACTACTACAGAAAGCGTGACATCGTGTTCACACGTGGATGGCATCAATACCTATGGGACGCCAGAGGAGACATGTACCTAGACTGCAACACTGGGTACGGCGTAGCCTTTCTAGGACACTGTAACGAGAAGATAGTTACAGCAATAACTGAGCAGGCAAGAAGACTTCTCACCTGCGCAATGACCTTCTACAACGATGCAAGGGCAAAGTTCCTGAGCACATTCAGCAAGCTTCTGCCCCCAAGATTTGGAAAGGTAGTACTACAGAATAGTGGAACCGAGGCAGTAGAGGTTGCTCTCAAGGCTGCTAGAAAGATCACTAGGAGGAGAGGATTTCTTGCATTTACCGGATCGTTCCATGGTAGGACTCTTGGTGCTCTCTCAGTCACTGGAAACACAAAGTACAGAAGACCATTTGAGCCTCTTCTAACAGACGTGAAGTTCGGCAAGTTCAACGTCGTGAACGACCTCGACAAGCTCGTCACCGAGGATCTAGCTGCAGTGATTGTGGAGCCCATACAGGGAGAAGGAGGAGTCAACCCAGCCACCCCCGAGTTCCTCAGGGAGTTACGAAGACTAACTCAGGAGAGAGGAGTACTGCTAATATTTGACGAGGTCCAGTGCGGCTTTGGAAGAACTGGATACACTTGGTGCTTCCAGCACTATGGTGTTGAGCCAGACATCTTTACTGTGGGTAAACCTCTTGCTGGAGGCTTACCGATCGGCGTTACTGTGTTCAGTAAGGATATTGGGGACGTGTTTGAGCCAGGTGAACATGGGTCAACGTTTGGAGGAAACCCGCTGACCATGGCTGCAGCTGCAGCTGCGTGTGAGCTCTTCATTGAGGAGAACATACCTGAGAGGGTCAGAGAGATATCAGGATATCTAGTCAGGAGACTCGAGGAGACAGTTACAGGATCAAGATACTTTCTCAGACTTAAGGGACTTGGCTTGATGATAGGCATAGAACTTAGGCAGAGCGCAGAGCCCTTTGTTGATAAACTACTCCGCGAACATAAGGTCGTGGCTCTAAGCGCTGGAGGAACAACACTCAGACTGCTGCCACCCTACATGATAACTAGAAAAGATGTAGATGAGTGGCTTATACCAGCTCTAGAGAGAGTGCTTGAAGTCAGGAAGTAACTTCGCAGCGAAGCATGCTGATAATAAGTGATGCACCAAGGAAGCTCGAGTTCAAGGTACGTGAGAAGCTTGGGGCTGATATTGTGAGGCTAGAGAACATCCTCGTAGATCCGGATAAGCTCTGCGAATATGCTAAGAACAAGGTAGTTCTGTTACGTGTTCAAAACATGTACAAACTTATACCAGTAACAGCTATAGTGTGCAAGGTTGCGAGAAAGGCAATAAACAGTATAGACTTAGTAATGAAGTGTATAAACAGAGAGCTTCTGTACAGCGCGCTCTCAAGCAATGAAATTCCAATACCAAAGAGATACTATGTGTTTGATCTATGTAACATATCCGATGTACGCGATAAAGTCAGAGGAAAGACTCTCCTGCTTACATTCACTAAGAGTGAAATTGAGGGATTCGTTGAGTCACCACATGCACTAATATCACTTATTGAGCATAGGTACTTTATGAGTGCAGAGGACGTGAAAGTTAACCTCTTTATACCGGAAATATCCTCATACTGGGAAGTTCTAGTTGTAGGGAGAGAACCTCTAAGCTACTCAGGCAAGCTTCAGAGAGAAGCTGAAGATATAGTCAACAAGGTGATCAACGTTCTTGGTGAGGGACTATATCTAGTCAAGCTAGGTAGACAGAGAGAGAACATTGTAGTGCTGGACGTAGATCCGGTGCCAGAGATAGGAGATGAGTATCTAGATACCGTTTTAAGCTACTTGGAGACACTCCTTCACTAAACTAGACGTATACTAGTCCAATATCTCCGCTACCAACCTTTTCAGAGCTATACGTAGACTTAATCTCATTCCAGATTTTCCTCAATGTTGGATTCGTCTCTACACCCTTCACAACAAGCACTCCTCCAGGTCTTAAGACATTGATGTACGTGTTGATTATACGTCTAGCCTTATTCTGGTTAATCTCGTTAATAATAACAACATCCGCTTTCTCACCAAGAAACTTGCTAGTCTTCCTTAAAGTCCTCCTTGAAAGAACGTCTCCTCGAATAAGCATAATCGCTCTGCCAGTCATTATCTTACTATAGAGAATTTTCCTGTAGTATGGATACCATCCCGGCTCTCCTCTCTTTGATGGAGATATGCTTACTATTGATCCTTCTGGTCTAGAAAGCTTGTAGAGTATTAACAGTATGCCTCCTCTTCCAGTACCAACCTCAACAGCTCTTGATGGTGAGATCTTGTTAACGAGCTTAGCAATCTCTAGAGCATCCCTGTACGTGCATCTAGGCCTAAACGTTATTGCAATACAAGTACCTAGAGCATATATACAGAATCCGCGATTAAACTCAAACACGTATCTTGTTATGCTTTCGGGACCTGGAGGAACGTTCTCGAGTTCTCGTCTTATCTCTGGCGTGAGCTTAAGTACATAGAAAAGAGTCATTATCTCTGAGAGACGGACAGTAAGTATGCGTAGTGTCCTAAGCGACATCTCTCCTCAACCTGACACGTATAATCTCGAAAGTAGTGTGATAAAATGTTGCCTGTGCTATTCTCTCTGAGAGAGCTTTCTAAGCATCCTCAATATTCTATACTCCATTCTCTTCAGGTACAGAGATATTAGTGATAGTATTAGTGATGCGTAGCCTGTAGAGACTAGTATGGCAGCAATTATTCCCTTAACGTAATACTTTACACCGGTGAAGAAGTAGTTATACAGGACCCATCCACCAATTATGAGTCCAGGTATCAGAGGTACTGAGCCTATGGCAAAGACGAGAAAGACTGGATTATATCTGAGAGCTAATCTTATCATTGTCAGAAGTATCTGAAGACCGTGTCTTACGTTGAGCTTCTTCTTTCCAACTCTTTTTCGGTATCTTATTGGTACCTCGGTCACTTCTCCACAAGTACTGACAACATGTGCAACGATCTCGCTCTCTATTCCAAATCCTGACGAGGTGAACTCTACCTCTCTTAGCGTGCCTGAACGTACTATATACATGCCGCTCAGCACGTCTCTGAGCCTGGTGCCAAACAGGATGTTAAAGAACTTTGTGAGCATCCAGTTGCCTAGTCTATATATCAGTGGCTGTGCTCCTGGTTCTGGTACTCTCTGTCCAATTACTAACGTATATCCTTCTCTTATCTTCTCGTATAGGTCTGGAATATGTGACGCAGGATAAGTATAATCTCCATCCATTATTAACACTAGGGGGGTGTTAATGTACCTTAGTGCTGTCCTGATTGCGTCGGCTTTACCCTTTCCTTCCTGTATTATGACCCTGACCCCCCTAGATCTAGCTATGTCAACCGTGCCATCACTACTACCACCATCTACAACAAGTATGTTCTCTCTAGAGACACCAACACTCAACACCTCATCAATGACCTTACCGATAGCCTCAGCCTCATTGAGAGTAGGTATGACTACAGTTAGATCTCTAAACTTCTCAGCACACATGCTACTTAGCGTACCAGAATGTAGATCTAATCGAGATAAAGTTATTCTCAAGTTTTTACTCATAAACTATGTCCAGTATTCTAACTACTATCGGGCTGATTCTCTGCCTGATCTTGTACGGTAAGAGTGCCTTACCCAGAAATGACAAATCACTCCTAGACAAAAGTCTCCACCTCATCATTAACAAGTAGCCCACGACAAGTCCAGGCAATGCTAGCAGCAAGCTATCAACCAAGGCGCGAAGAGCTAACGCAACAGAGAGCGTAGCTATGCCTACAGCAAGAACTCTCACAAGCACGTCCTTCTCAACATGGTAGTGCACATATCTCCTGTTCACATAGACATAGTATATTACTAAAGAAGTAGATGTTGCAACAAGATCTGTGAGTGCTAGGCCTACTCCTCCCAGCATAGGAACAAGATATGCATACAGCAACGCACGAAGTAACACACACGTGAGTGCTATCTTGAGTATTACTCTATGCTTGTTGTACACGTAGAGAAGGTTTCCTATAGGTTGACTGTTTAGAGCAAGAAGACCATTTAATACTACAAGTGCAAGCACTACCCATCCATGCGCATACTCTGGCCTCAGAAGTGCCAAGAGTCGATCAGAGAATGGAACTACAGAGGCTACTAGAGGAACAGCAATCACTAGACTAAGTCTGTGTGCATGCCACATCTGTCTCTCTCTATCCTGCTCTATTCCGGCAAGGTAAGGTAACATCAATCCCTGAACGTTTCCAACAAGACCAAGCAGGAGTGTTGCTAAGGTCATAG
>JALWFJ010000088.1 GCA_027036495.1 Thermoproteales archaeon | reverse complement strand
AGAAACAAGGAATTGAGACATTTCCTGAATCAGGTGAGGCAAGTGTTCTCATGAGGGGTTGAAAGATGTGTGCAAAAATGGACGAGGTGAGACTTTGTGTAGTTTTTCTGGTAGTGTTTTGATTCATTGTGATGTGTGGTAGAGGACTAAGATGTTAGCTTCTTGGTGTGAGGGTTTACAGTGGTAAGGCAGATATTATTTGTGGCTGTTCTGTACCTGATATGCTTAGGGTTTATATTGTGTCTCATCTTCCTGTTCCTGAAGATGTTATTGATCATGTGGGAGAGGTTTTGAGTAGGATCTCGGGAGTTGATGTTTACTCTCTGTTGATGGAGGAGCTTGTTGATTTTGCTCTTCAGTTTTATGATTCTGTTAGAGGTCAAGTTAATGCGGAGCTTCTCTTGAGCTTTCTCAAGTCTATTACTCGGGTTAGCTCGTATACCCTTGAGAAGTATGTGTATGTTATCGATGTTGATGCTTTTGTTCCTGGTCTGGACTTTGTGTTTGGTGTTGCTGAGCTGTGTGGTGATGTAGCTGTTGTGTTTACTCTCAGGCTTAGACAAGAGTTCTGGAATGGCTTTTACCGTATCGAGGTTGATCCTCGAAGGCTATTTCGCGAGAGATTAAAGAAGGAGATTCTTCACGAACTTGGACATACTCTTTGCCTAGAACACTGTCCAAACAGGAGATGTGTAATGTCGTTCTCAAACTCGATAATAGACGTTGACTATAAGAGTGCTGACTTCTGCGTGGAGTGTCTGGGTAAACTCAGGAGAATAGTTAGCTGGAGGCACAAACTCTAACTTTCTGGTCCGTGCTGGGCCCGTGGACGGGCATAACCCCCCTTCTGTAGTATTCGTCTCGGACTCTACCCGGGCCTCCCCCCGCGGTGGCTCATCGGCCCTTACTTGAGTCACCGCCCGTGTTCGGTTTTACCCGCGGGGTTGCCCCCACGGGCCCGCGGCGCGGTGGGGGAGTTTCCTCAGGCACCTCCGTCGCCGGAGGTGCCCGGCTTCTAGCCCGTCCACGGGCCCAGCACGGCGTGTTTATGTGTTCTTCTGGAGTTATAATTCCTTTTACTCTATTCTTACTTCTGCTTCCTCTACTCCGCAGATTGTTGGGTTTTCGCATTCCTGTAGTAGACATATTGCTTGTCGCACCGTTAATGGTGGTAGCATCTCGTAGTTCTCTATGAGTCTCTGTAGACACTCCTGTTTGGCTGGATACGCTTTTGCTAGTTCCTGTATGTCCTCCACGTCAACGTAGTCTGGTAGTATTATCATTGCTGTCCTGATTACGTCTACTAGTGGAGCATCTACCTTAGCAATGTACTCTATCACGTCTGGGAGTATCGAGAAGACTACGTGTAGGTTCTCTATCTCTGCTGTGAGGTTTCTGAATGCATGTAGTGACCTAACGAACTGCTGGATCTGTGGATCATCGCTCGATATTGCGCCCTCATCTAGGAAGATTATGAGACCTCTGTAGTTTCTCAGCCTTGTTAGATGCATGAGATCTCTCAGAAACGATGTGGGCCATCTCTCGGCATAATCTGCAAGGTTCTGTATGCCTGAAGCTAGAAGGTCTCTCAGTCTCTTACATGTTGCGTCTCCACGTGGACATTTTGCTGCTCTGACTAGGTTAGTCACGGTGTGAGACGTCGCTATTGACGACATTATTGTACCTAGAAGTCTGTCCTCCAGAAATGTCGTGTCGACGTACACTCTGACATACTCTTTAAGCTCATCGTACAGGTTCAGCATCAAGTGCGTCTTTCCACAGCCTGCTCGTCCAACAATAGCTATCAGTGGGTATCCTTGCCTAATCAGCTTGACTGCTTGATCACGTGCCTCAATCCATCTCTTACCTACGAGTGAAGATGCTCTCCTTGAGGCTGCTACAAGGTTTCTCATACTCTCACAAGCTTGACCAAGCCTACATGTACGTTACCTATTTTGATTCTGAAACTGCCACCGTGAGAGAAAGCATACTTCCATCTCCTAGTCTGTGCAAGTCTTGCAACATACTCAACAAAGAGATCTTCACTCACACCATGGAACTTCATCATGTAGTCCTTGACTAGACCAAGGTCAACGAACCCAGTCACAGTCCTGGATCTAAGCCTCATCAATATACTATCAAATAGCTTCTCAAAGTCCTCTAGACTCATGTTGCTCCTGCCTGAACGGTATATGAAGTCTCTTATCTCGGTAAGCTCACTATCTTTCTTGACGCATATTCTTGCTCCTCTCCCAACTCTCTTTATTGTAATTGATCCCTCCCTCATAAGATCGTTAAGCATGTTATCTAGTGGAGCATCTGCCCACTTCTCAAGCATCTTAAGGGCTGTAGAGCATGGGACACATATGTACATTCCCTCCTCTTCTCCGATAAGTACTGCTAATGTCTTGATTACTCTCCTAATAACGCTAGCCTTCACGATAACTCTGATACTCTACAGTTCAGAACTTCATTAATCGTAAACAGTGCATACTAGCAAGATATACACAGCATATTTAGCTAGAGATTACATGACAGAATGTTTCTTTATTTCTTGAGCTCAAGTAGCGTGAGTTCGGTTAGATTGAACTCGTCGGGCCTAAATCCGTACTTGACTTCGGTGAAGGATCTCCTGAACTCGATAACGTCTCTTCTCACTCTTGAGGGCTCCTCCTTCTTTATGAGGACTCTGTAGAAGAACTCGGCTATTCTCTCCATCTCTTGCTCAGTCATTCCAAACCTGGTCATCTCTTGTACTCCTATCCTTATGCCGCTTGGATCTTCTGGGCTCTTGTCTCCTGGGAGCATGTTCTTGTTAACTATTATGTTTGCTTGTTCTAGCAGCACTGCACATTTACTACCACCACCAAGCTCTCTTACATCAAGGAGAACTTGATGAGACTTAGTGAATCCAAGATGCTCACAGAGAACCCTGAACCCAAGCTCATGAAGAGCCTCGGCGAGTCTTCTAGCATTTCTCACAACTTGACTAGCGTAGTCAACACCGAACTCCCTCATCTCAACCGTAGTCACGGCAAGTGAAGGATATCTGTGCTGATGATAATTTGAGGTTACGCCGGGAAAGACAGCCTTATCGAGCTTCTCGATTAAGTCCTCCCTGTTCGTGAATATGACCCCTCCCTGGGGTCCAGGAAAAGTCTTATGAGTAGATGCAGTCATTATGTCACATCCTTGCTCTATAGGGTTTGGAAATGCTTTACCGGCGATCAGACCTAGCACATGTGCTGAATCATGGATAACATATGTGCCCACCTCATGTGCAGCCTCTGCGATCTCCCTCACCGGGTGAGGAAACAGGTACACAGAGGCTCCAAGTATGACCGCCCTAGGTCTAGTCTCTCTAATGAGCTTAACTGCCTCATCAACGTCTATGTTGAAGTTATCGTTATCCCACGGCAGGTTGACTGTTCTGAGTCTAAGGACGCCAACAGCTCCGACTTTCCTATGACTTATGTGACCCCCAAGCGATATGGGAAGAGAGGCAACTAAGTCGCCAGCCTCCGTCACTGCATACAGCGCTGCAATGTTTGCAACTGTTCCAGATACTGGCCGAACATCGGCATAACGAGCATTAAACAGCTCAGCAAGAAGCTTACAGCACAGCTGCTCAAGCTGATCCATGAAGTATGTTCCCTGGTAAAGCTTCTTACCAGGAGCACCCTCAGCATATCTGCCCATCATGTCATTGAGATATAGGTACTCTGCGAGAGGAGACATAACGTTCTCACTTGCAATTAGGTTGATAGTCTCGGTTCTTCTCCACCTATTGTGTATCCTTGTTAGCTCAATAACTCTCGATATAATAGACTCAGGGCTCTCCTTCACGAAGTCTCGATAATGTTATCACTAGTTTTAAAAGATACTTTGGAAACCTCTAAAGGGTTTCTCGACTCGAATAACTCCTATCTTGGCTGAAGTCTGTTCTTGAACCTATCTATGAGCTTATCGACTATCTCCATTATTGCCTTTGAAGCTTCACTATCCGGATATTTTAGCAGGAACGGCACACCCATATCGTTGGCCTCGCTTATCCTCGGGTCAAGTGGTATTGAGCCTAGGAAGGGTATGCCAGCTTCCTCAGCCAGTCTCTTGCCAGTATCTCTACCAAATATGTAGTATCTCTCTCCACACTTTGGACAGTAGAAGTAACTCATGTTCTCTACTATTCCGAGAATCTGTACCTCGAGCCTGCGTGCAAACTCTATTGCTTTTCTTACAATCCTCTTAGAGACCTCACTAGGTATCGTCACTATGACTGTGCCATCAAGATTCTCAGGCGCTAGAAGCTGAGCGATAGTCAAGGGCTCATCTCCAGTTCCAGGAGGTAAGTCGATGACGAGAAAGTCTAGTTCTCCCCAGTACACCTTGGTAAAGAACTCCTGCAGCAATCTAGCAACCAGCGGCCCTCTCCATATGACTGGAGTCTCCTCGCTTGGTAACAAGAAGTCTGTCGACATGACTTTTATCCCAAGCGGACCATACGGAGGCACAATCTTCTCAACAGTCTGATCAACCATTATCTCCCTAGGTCTTGAGACCCCAAGCATCTTAGGTATCGTGGGTCCATAGACGTCTGCATCAATTACCCCTGTCCTAAAGCCCCTCAGAGCGAATCCCACAGCCAAACTTGCGGACACAAAGCTTTTGCCAACACCACCCTTACCTGATATCACGGCTATCTTGACCTTAACGTTCTTTACGGACTCTGCAACTTGTCTCTTCACCTCCTCAAATGAGAGAGGAGCTGGCTTGGTTGCTGGCTTACCTTCTACCATTTCTGTGCCTATATAGCCTGAGTATTCCAGTTTTAACCGTTTCTAAAACCCTACACGTTACAAAGCTCACTTCTTTCTAGCTTTTGCACGCAGAGCCTCCAGCTCTCTCCTTAGCCTCTCCACCTCTCTCTCAAGCTCCTCTTTCTCCTTCTTCAGCTTCTCAAGCTCTCTCTTTAGATCTTCTGTATCCTCTATCTCGACACAGATCTGCCTGCACTTCTCTGGCAGCTTATCGCTTCTGACCCAGTATATGACCTCCGTCTTGTCTTTGTGCCAGGTTATCTTCCCCTCGTCTAGGTCAATCTCGAGCTCTGTGGTTATTACAAAGATGTCTCCAGGCTCGATCCCGTACTTTGGCACTATCTCGTTAAAGAACCAGCTCTTGAACTCCTCAAAGAGCTCAGAGATGCTCTCCTTAAATGACCTAGACTCTCTAAGTCTGTTAAACTCCTCCTCCGCTTTCTCTCCTAGATGCTCTTTGAGGCTACCTGCAATCGCTCCGAAGAGCAATCTGAAGAAGTCTGGTCTACCCTCCTTCCCATAGCGCCCAAAGAGCCTACCTGCACTGGTCTTGCCAGTAACCCACTTTATCTTTAGTATCCTCTTGCCCTCAACTTCCTCCAGCACAGATCTTGTCAGTCCTCGCTCAATTGCCTCCTCGCTCTTCTCGAAGTCCTCTAGTTTTCCTCTGACGACTATTCGCTCGCTCATGTAGCTCCTAAGTAGTGTATATCTTGTTAGGGTCTCTATATCTACGTTGCTAGCAATGCTCGATATTACGTCTAGAATACCTTGATGTACAAGCTACGTCGACGTAGACCGAAGACAAGAATTATTATACCCTCTCTCTAAGTCTAGTGACTAGAAAAGGATAATGTACAAAGTCCTAATAACAGACGAGGTAGACGAGGAACTAATAAGTGAGCTCGCAGCAAGAGGCTTCGACATAACTTACAGGCCTGGAATAAGCAGAGAGAACCTAGCGCAGGAGATCTCCAAGTATGACGTGCTTGTTGTCAGAGGCAGGACAAAGGTAACCAGAGACCTCATAGAATGTGCACGTAACCTTAAAGTTATTGCTCGTGCAGGTGTAGGAATAGACAACATAGATGTAGAGTGTGCAAGATCGAAAGGAATAGTGATAGTCAACGCTCCTGAGGGACCCACGGAGTCAGTGGCAGAGCTAACAATAGGGTTAATGATCGCAGCCGCAAGAATGATACCTCTCTACGACAGGCTTGTCAAAAGTGGAGAGTGGCCCAAGGGCAGATTTATTGGGAGAGAGCTACATGGTAAGACACTGGGAATAATAGGCCTAGGAAGAATTGGAGGCCGGGTAGCAGAACTTGCTAGAGCATTCAGGATGAGGATAATAGCGTATGACGTGGCCGACGTGAGAGAGAAAGCACAGAGACTAAACGTGGAGCTAGCTCTATCTCTGGACGAGCTTCTACCTCAGTGTGACTTCGTGACTCTTCATGTACCACTAACCCCAGAGACCTACCACATGATTGGCAAGAGAGAGCTTGACTTAATGAAGGACGGCGTGATAGTAGTAAACACAAGCAGGGGCTCAGTGATAGATACAAAGGCTCTCCTAGAGGCTCTTGAGAGGGGTAAGGTCGCTGCCGCCGCACTAGACGTTCTCGAGCACGAGCCTCCACGCGAGGAATGGGAGATAAAGCTTGTTAGACATCCACGTGTAATAGTAACTCCACACATAGGATCAGAGACCATAGAGGCAAGAAGAAGAATCGCCAAGATCATTGTCGATAAGATCTACAAGGCACTAAATGATAGACAGTAACGTCAGATAAGTGAGATCAGCGCAACATGCCAAAAAGACATCACTTGAGACTAAGCGTCATTGCACCATCGGATAGCGTGGAGTACCTGTTCAAGGTGTTGAAACCATTAGAGAGAGAAATATGCTTCTCAAGAGCAAGGATACAGGTATCCTTGATGGAGCACAAATTCGTCCAGATAGCTGGACACACCGATGATTTAACAAGTCTTAGAAGTGTGCTCAATGGTCTGCTCAAGAGCATATACCTCGCCCTGGAAATTGAAAGATTTGATAATGAGTCCTCATCAAGTAAATCTTAATTACCTAAAGATATCTTGAACTAGGCTATGTCTAGTCAGGGTCTGCCCCCCTCATTACAGACAGAAGTAGAAAAGCTCCAAATGCTTCAAGCTCAGCTACAGAACGTGCTCATATTGAAGCAACAGGTAGAGAGTGAGATAAAAGAGATCGAGAAGACTATATCAGAGATAGAGAAAGCTCCTCCCGATGCTAAAATCTTCAAGGTAGTTGGAACATTCCTTGTCTCAGTAACTAGAGATCAAGCTCTGAACGAGCTCAGAGAACGAGAAGAGCTACTTAAGCTGAACCTGACAAGCTTATCAAGACAGGAATCGCTGCTCAGAAAGCAGATAGAGGATCTCCGCGCGAAGATAAGCGAGGCTTTAAGACAGATGGGCTTTCAGCCAGGAGGACAGCAAGCAACATAGCATTCCATATCGCTCATCTTTGTGTTTCAATAACACATAACGATTTAATTTACTCTAAGTCCTGTGAAGTACGAGAACGCCTAGAGTAAATGGCCTCGGATGTTAGTAGTCTAGACAGGACTGGCAACTTGATGAATGAAGTTATCACATTGATAGCGGAGTCTATAACCAAGTTTGTAATGAATAGAATTTCTAAGAGAAGAATAAAAGAAGTTAATGTTACTATTACATTAAAAGATAGATCAAGGTTGTTATTTGAGATCGATGTTGAAATTATAACTGATGCTCTTGTAAGAGATGAGGAAGTTAAGAATGTCGCGGATGAAGCTGTAGACTATGGCTTTAAGCTCTTAGATGAGGTTATCTCGCTTATAAGGGGAGGAGTAAATGACCTCGGTGAGATTAGGAGAGCTATTAAGAGAATTGAAAGGAAATTTATTGATACTGACTCACAGAAACACTGACCTTGACGGCTTTGCCTCCGTAGTTCTTCTGTACAGGTACCTCGTCCTGAGAGGAATCGAGAAGGAAGCTCAGGTAGCTATACCTGAGGGTCCCTCAAAGCTAACTAGAGATTTTTTGGCTAAGGCAAACATAAACATGCAGCTTCCTAATTATATAGAGGATCCTAAGAGTCTATCGTTACCTGTAAGAAATGTTGTATTGCTAGATGTGAGCTCTATAGCACAGGTTGGGGATTTTGCGCATATAGTGAAAGATGCAGACATAGTGATAGTTGTTGACCATCATTCAATACATAGAGTAGACACTAGAGGAGAAACGTACTACTTTGTTGATCAAAATGCAACATCTACCTGTGAAGTTCTGCTTCTAAACCTTGAGGAAGATTTTCTTACTAATATAGAGCCAGAGCTTGCAACCTTGGCAATAGCAGCCATACTAGTTGACAGTAAGAGACTTTCAAGGGCCACGCCTAGAACATTCTTGCTTCTCTCCAAGTTGCTTGAACGCTCATACATGAAGTTTGACCAAATTAATCAGATACTCTTTCAACGCGAGATGCCTTTTGATGAGAAAATGGCGAGAATTAAGGGAATTATGAGAACAGAAGCCTACCGCTTTGATAGCTCTGTCCTCTGTGTAAGTCACGTAAGTGCCCATGAAGCATCACTTGCAAGACTGCTACTAGAGGCTGGCTGCGACATAGTGGTCGTGGTATCAGAGCATGACGATGAGTTCAGAGTCATTGCAAGAACGAGACTAGACAACATATCTATGGCCGATCTCTGTAAAAAGATAGCTGAGAAGTTTGGTGGAGTTGGTGGAGGTCACGCTAAGGCTGGAGCAGCATCCATAAAGCAGAGCGAGAACACTAGGATAACTCTGAGAAGACTTATGAGAGAGAGCATTAATGTTGTGTCTGAGCTTATTGGGAGAAGGCCTAAGAAGGTCAGGCCCTAGACTATATGAGTTCTATCTCTATCTTTACGTCTTCTGGAACTCTTATTCTCATTAATTGTTTAAGTGCTCTCTCATCAGCGTCCATGTCAATTAGCCTCTTATGAATTCTAAGCTCCCAGTGATCAAATGTGTGATATCCCTGTCCGCTTGGAGCTCTTCTTACAGTGACTATTAGTCTTCTTGTTGGTAAAGGTATTGGTCCAGAGACCGAAACTCCACACTTCCTTGCTATCTCTACGATCTCTCTTGCAAGCTCCTCTACCTTTTTATGATCTGTACCCCATATACGTATGCGGGCCTTTCTAGGCATACTACAAGCAGTGATAAGCGATACTCTTCTCTTTTAAGTATTTTCAATGCTGAGTAGAAAGATCTATAGAAGGTGTGGAGAAGAGAAGGCTAGGCCTCAGAGCATGTTGAGACAGTCTTACCAGGAATGTTCTTGAAACGTTGGAGAGTGTTACGTCACCTACAACTTTATCTCTATCTTCACCGGCTTTACCTCAATGATCTGGCCTGCAGCTATTGTTCTACCCATGTCTCTGAGCGCAAATCTTCCTAGAGCTGGAAAGTCTGCAAACTTCTCTGCCACGACTGGCTTCAGAGGCTTTATCTTTACTATCGCTGCGTCTCCCTGCTTGATGAACTGTGGCTTGTGCTCTATTGTCTGTCCTGTTCTTGGATCTAGCTTCGCGATGATCTCGGTTATCTGTGCTGGTACTGTTGCAGTGTGAACATGCATTACCGGTGCATATCCTACGCTTATTGCTGTTGGGTGCCACAGTACTATTATTCTTGCAACAATTTCCTCGACTACTGTTGGCGGGTTCGAGACGTGTCCTAGAACGTCTCCTCTCTTGATGTCCTTCTTCTCGACTCCTCTTATGTTGACTCCCACGTTGTCTCCTGGTTTCGCCTCGTTTATCTTCAGGTGGTGAGTCTCGATGCTTCTGACGTCTCCTACCTTTGCTGGCGGCATTATTATGACCTTATCTCCTACCTTAAGCACTCCCGTCTCTACTCTTCCAACGACTACTGTTCCAACTCCAGTGACTGTGAAGACGTCTTGTATCGGCATTCTCAGCGGCTTGTCAATTGGTCTTGGTGGTGGTTGAAGCATGTCGAGCGCCTCGATAAGTGTTGGTCCGTTGTACCATGGTGTGTTGGGGCTTCTTGTCATTATGTTGTCTCCTCTCAGCGCGCTTACTGGAATAAACGGAACCTTGCTCGGATCGTAGCCGAGCAGCTTGAGAAGCTTTGACAGCTCTGCCTTTATCTGCTCGTACCTCTTCTGGTCGTAGTTAACTACGTCCATCTTGTTAACTGCAACTATCAGCTGTGTAACTCCTAGCGTCCTGATGAGAAAGAGGTGCTCTCTTGTCTGTCCCTGTGGTCCGACTCCAGCCTCAAACTCTCCAGGTCTAGCAGACACTACTAGTAGTGCTGCATCTGCCTGGCTAGCACCTACGATCATGTTCTTTATGAAGTCTCTGTGACCGGGCAAGTCGATTATAGTGAAGAAGTACTTGTTTGTCTCGAATCCTACGTGCATTGCCTCTATTGTGACTCCTCTCTCTCGCTCCTCTCTCAGTCTATCCAAGATCCATGCATAGGCGAAGTCCTCCTTACCCATCTTCTTTGCCTGCTCATAGAGCTCCTTCCAAGCCTTCTCGTCAACGTACCCTGTAGCCACAAGCAGATGCCCAATCAGTGTTGACTTACCGTGGTCAACGTGCCCTATCACTGCCAAGTTTAGGTGAGGCTTTTTCAGTGCGCTCTCCTTTGGTTTAAGCACAATGCTCATAGGGCTCGCTATCCACTAATGAGTACTCCTTATAAAGTTTATTTATGGGGAGGGAGTGTCAAGGAGGTAGCCGCCTCTAGTGACCTCCTCTCATCCGCTCCCGCCGGTATTACGTAGTTGAGGCTAGTTAATAATGCTTTACCACCAGAAGATGAATGAAGTTTGCGAGGATGAGACGCCGGGGGTAACCCGGGCCCCCTCATCTGCCCAGCTTTCCTGGGTATTAGGGGCGGGTTACCTAGACCTCGTCTGCTTACTCCCTTTTAAAGCCTATCCTACCAAAGAACAATAGACTATATAAAGCTCGGCCTCTCCTCACTGTCTAGATGGCCATCATATCGTCAGTAGCTGAGAGCTGGGAACCTAAAACGCTCGTTGGCAGACTAGTCAGAGAAGGTAAGATAAGAAGCATAGATGACATATTCAGACTGAACCTCCCAATAAAGGAACCAGAGATAGTCGACTGGCTACTACCTGACCTCAAGCACGAAGTCGTGAACATAAATATTGTCCAGAGACAGACAGAGCATGGAGAAGTGAGCCAGTTTCAGGTACTGGTAGTGATAGGCAACGAAAATGGATATGCAGGAGTTGGAGTAGGCAAGGCAAAGCAGATCAGCGTAGCAATTGAGAAGGCAATAAGAGACGCAAAACTGAACATACACCCAGTCAGAAGAGGATGCGGATCCTGGTACTGCTCCTGCGGAGAACCACACTCAGTGCCATTCAAGGTAGAGGGTAAATGCGGAAGCGTCGTAGTAAGACTAATACCAGCACCAAAAGGCAAAGGACTAGTAGCAGCAGACGCAATCAAGCCGCTCCTGAGGTTAGCAGGAATAAAAGACGTCTGGACCTGGACAAAAGGAGAAACAAGAACAACACTAAACTTCGTAAAAGCCTGCTTCGAAGCACTAAAAGCAACATACAAGTTTAGATTCTAAAGTAACAGAAGACAATTCCACATTAACACAAATAAGCTACTATACTTTCAGACATTCACAATATTAAAAGAGGATGATGAGTCCAATTTGCTGTGAACAAATGATCGAGGTCACCCGAGGCTGATCTTGGACATTATCCACCATTTATGAGGACAATACCAGTAAAGATAAGTGTGGTCGCCCGAGGGTTTTTGGCCCGATTCAGTCATCCCCTTCACTCCCGCCCTTCAGTCAGGTTTCATTCATCATCAAGTGAGTCCTCGCTGACCTAAGCGGTGGGGATAAAGTCAGGAAAGCACGTCTATAGATGTTCATTGCTCCAATAACGTCTCTATCTGCTATGAAACCACGTTTTATACAGTATGCAAGTATATTCACGTAATATAACTCGCTATTACACTTAGGACATATGCTGCTTGTATCTTTTGGCCTAACATAGATTAATGGTACATTGAATTCGACACATTTAGTCTCTATAGCTTCTAACAATTTCCTATAGGCAAATCTAGATAATTTACTTGCTAAAGTGTTAGATTTTTGCGAAACTCTATGCAAGAGACCTCCTACCTCCTAGATCCTCAACGGCAACGGCTGCCTTTAATTTTAGAGCTTCGGGCACTAATGTGCCTTGTGATTCTCTTAGACCAATCTAAAACAATTCTGACATCTTTCCTATCTCGAACCTATTAGGGCAGGGCTAAGAGCTTTCTGTTTCTTCTCCATGAGTAAGCTCCATGAGTAAGAGTGTCTCTTCCAAACTTCTTCAGCCTGTTATTTAAGCCTTAATGCATCTAGGTAGCGAGTCTTCATTCTTCTAATGCATGCACAGTCAAACAATACTAACTGTCTAAGATTAACATTAAGTGCTAGAATCCTCTCAGACTTATACGGATCATACATGAAACAAAAATAAATTACATCTTCGATCTGTGCTCCTGGGAGCCATTTGATAATAAGCTAGTACCGCTCTCTATCTCTGAACTTTTGGAGATACTCTTTACGACGCAGAAGTTTAAGCTCGAATATTTTGTTTTTAAATTTAATAGTTACTATCTATTTGTTAAAACTGATATCTACACCGTATTTATCTAATCTAATAGTGAGCCTTCTTGAAACATGCTTTGAATTCCTTTGCTTTAACTGATTTCACTAGTGTTAGAGCATATTTATATATTTGTTTTGTTTGATGTGCTTAGAATGTTGTGGAACATTTGGTGCGCTTGATTAAGACTCGAAATCTTATCTAGCTACCACAATTATTACCAATCTTCTGAGTTCCTCCACGTGTAACCTGCAGCTCCGTAGACAGATCAAGAAGTACTACTCTAGACTTTAGTGCGAGAATTCTTATCTCTCGAGAGGCCGCTCATGCAAAGGGCTTCTCTTCCCTTATCGATAATCTAACTAAAGACAAAGTAAGTGATTAAAAAGGACCTTAGCAACAGAATTAATGACTAGAGCTGCAAGCTACCCTTAATAGCCTTAATAGTTAGTCTTAGAATGTTCATTGAAGTGATGAACCGGTTGTACCCCTGAGAAAGTGATGAGTTATTCCCGAACTGAGCTTAAAACAAATAGAAGGCAGTACTTAAAGTACTGAAAATTAGAGCACCTTTCGTGAAATAAACGATTCGTCGTACCTTAAAGGATATAGCCTTTGGTTTTTCCATAACCCGGCCGCTTCCTCTTGCTATCTATTACTTCCTACGTGTAAATGTCCGTATCTTCCAAGCACTAATACTGTATACCTTCGTCGGTAGTAAGCATTGTACTTTATTGTCTGTTTATTCGTCCCTATGCTCTTTGCACTTCTTTCATTGGAACTGGCAATATGAATGAGTATGAAACTAAGTATGAATCTTTTATTCTTAAAACGATTGGGGCTTATCTTAACGCATTTAGTATCGACATTACTCATAGCTAGGTATACCAATATTGATACTATAAAAAGTACACTCTTATATTGGACGGGATTAGTTCCGTCCACAGCTGATTGCAATAAGTCTTCTTATTATACTTGGGATAGGAGTTCCAATGTTGTATATTGATCTTCTTTTCGCAATCCGAACTTATAATATTAGCCGCAACTGTTATTATTACGGCTGGTGCACAGACTCTATCTGCATCTGCGGGATTTAGCTTACTAGGCTAAGCAAGGCTGGTACAATTCTACCCTACTTATCAGCCCCCGGCGAATTTTGCCTCATCTTTCGGTCGAGGTCCCCTTTCATCAGCTGTTTTTTATTTTTGTTTTTGCTCTACATTAAACTTTATTAAGTCTGTTCTTGTGCAGACTTGAGCTAGTGGCTATGTCTAGCTCTGGTAATGGTGAGAAGATCGTGTATCCGAGGATTGCTGTTATTAGGCTTAGGGGTATTCCTGATACGCCGCCTGATGTTAGGTATACGTTGCACTTGCTGAGGTTGAGGAGGAGGTTTACCTGTGTTGTTATTGAGGCTAGGCCGGATTATCTAGGTATGCTGAGAGTTGCTGAGAACTGGATTACTTGGGGTGAGATTGATGCCGATACTCTTGCTGAGCTGTTGCGTAGACGTGGTAGGCTTGTTGGTGATAAGCCACTGACGGATGATTATGTTAGGAAGCTTGGCTGGGAGAGTATCGATGAGTTTGTTCTTGCATTCATCAAGGGACAGGTTGAGAGGCTCTGGTGTCCTGAAAGTAGGCCGTTGCCCAAGAAGGACGGCAAGGTTCTATGCATACCCAAGCTTAAGCCATTCTTTAGACTACACCCACCACGTGGTGGCTTGAAGAGTATCAAGAAGCATTATAGTGTTGGTGGTGATCTGGGCTACAGGGGAATAGCAATTAATGAGCTTATCCGTAGAATGCTATAACAATACTGAGAGATAATTAGAAAGAGCATAGTATATCTCATTAAAAATGAGACATAATGGATCCTAGACTGCGCAGATGTGTTACCCGGTGTATATTAGAGCTTTCTAGGGGGAAATTTACAGACTTTTGCGAAGAGTTTGATTACATTGTCGTTGATCTCCCATCAATCATCTATGGATTAAACAGACCTGAAGCTTTCATCGTGAACCTTGGACTTGCACAGCAGCTTGGTCAGCTAAGAGCCCGCTTTATACTCGTGTTAGACTATTCTAGAGACAAGCATAGACTACTTGCGGAAAAGAGACTAAGAGTAATCAGAGAGCTTGGCGTCGAGTACATCTTGTCTTCTGATAAGCCAGCTGAGATTAAGGCTGCTGAGACTGTCTCTGAACTGAGAAAGAGAGGGTATTCTGCCGTTGTTCTCTCTAGAGACTACGATCCTCTGCTTATTGTCGATGACATGTTACAGCCTGTTGGTGCTAAGTTCGCTTGGATTGTAAGACACATCAAGATAGACAGAGAGTGCTTAAGTTCTAAGTGTAAATTTGACTTGAATGTCTCGTCTATGTGTCAAGGCTGACATAGTCTATTCTGGAAAGCCAGGACTGACCTATCGAAACGTTTATGTCGTGTGGGAAGACAGCAAGATCGTCGAAATTACGCAAGAGAAACCAAAGAACGTAGATGAGATCTTTGAGTTTGATAGAGCTGTGGTCACTCCAGCTTTCATAGATGCACACTGTCACATTGGTCTAGTACGTGCTGGCGAGAACCCAGAGGAGGAAGAGGTTAACGAGAAGATGGACACAATTCTGCCGTATATTGACGCACTAGCTAGTATATACATGGACGATCCTAGCTTCAGAGACTCAATCGAGTTCGGCGTACTCTACTCCTGTGTACTACCGGGCAGTGGCAACATCATTGGCGGCAGGGCTGTTCTAATCAGAAACTTTGCACGCGATGTGGAGGAGGCATTTATCAGATACTGTGGAGTTAAGGTGGCACTTGGCTACAATCCTAGAAGTGTGATGAGATGGCGTGGTACGAGACCAAGCACGAGAATGGGAGCAATAGGCTTGCTATACAGGGCTTTACACAGAGCAAGAGACTCTCTCAGACTCGTAGAGAAAGGTAAGAGAGAGCTTGAGGAGATTGATCTTGAGGCTAGAGCACTCTTTCCTGTCCTGAAAGGAGAGGAGCCTCTAAGGGTGCACCTACATAAGAAGGACGACCTCTTTATACTGCTGAGAGTAGCAAGAGAGTTCAACATTAAGTTCACAATAGAACACGCATGTGACATAAGTGAGAGGTACGTATTCGAGAGAATAAAAGGTGAAAACATACCACTTATCTATGGTCCAGTAGATTCCTTTTCCTATAAAAGTGAGCTACGACATGAAAGCTGGAGAAACATCAAACATGTTGTTGAGGTCGATCTCGACTTAGTGGCTCTCATGAGCGATCATCCTGTTGTTCTTCAGCGTAACCTCTATCTTCAGTTAAGGTTCTTCAAGAGATTTGGCATGACCACTGAGCGCTGTATAGCACTGTTGTCACATAACCCTGCGAGAATACTGGGAGTAGATGACGTTCTTGGTGTTATAGCGCCTGGCTATCTTGCAAGCATCATAGTATGGAATGGCGATCCACTCAATCTTGAAGCCTATCCGGTGCTTGTAGTGGGTGAGGGTAGAAAGCTCTATGAAGAGAGCTAATGCTCTGAGAGATTCTCTGTCTTATTGAGTCTCTCAAGGCAATCAGTATATTTCGTGAGAGCTCACACATTTTATGAAGACATCCCTCAATGACGATCTCGCACTCGTAGAACGATAGTATGGCTCTAACAAGTTTGCCTCTGTATATGAGCTTGATGTCTCCGAATCCGTTATTTCTGAGAAGCTCATACAGGTAGTAAGATCCGTTGACTGGATCATACATTAGGTGCTCAATGTATGACCTAGAAACCTCAATCTCTGACAGAACTATGCCCTGCTTGAACACACGCACGTGAATCTCTAGATACTCCGTAAGCATCTTACCCATGCTGACTATCTCTCCAAGAAATACTGCGGGTACAGGTCTGAAGCCTAGGTCTACAAGCTTCACTATTAGCCTTCTTGGAGAGAAAGTTAGACAAGCTAGATCTAGTCTATGTATCTGATCCTCACCGAGAGCTACTTTCTCTCCGTTCTCTAGCTCTAGCTCTCTCGGTATCCTAACGATGAACTTCTGACTCATGTAGCAATAGTAGTGAAGAAAGGCTTAATTTGATTTAGTGTCTTCTAATCATGGAGCTTTCAATGAGCATAGTCGACTCAATAGAGTACTTAGAGAGACTTAAAGAGTTCTTTTACAAGTTACTAGAGCTTAATGACAGACTGAAAGAGCAAGGAGAGGAGCCACTTGGACCCAAGTCGCTGCCCGAGTATCCTCTATCTCTAAAGTTAACATGTCCTCAGAAAGGCACGATAACGGTTAAGCTGGGATTTCCCACAATGGTCAAGCATGGCGTAATAATGGATGTGACAAATGAGAAGCAGGCAGAGATAGCCGAGAATGCAGGAGCAGTTGGAGTGATGGTCCTAGACAAGCTCCCCTATGATGTACGTCAAGCTGGAGGCGTTGCTCGAATGGCTGATATCAAGGTAATCGAATCAGTAATGCATGTAGTTACGATACCGGTAAGCGCGAAATGCCGCATAGGTCACTACATGGAGGCTAAGATACTCGAAGAGATAGGGGTAGACTTGATCGATGAGAGTGAGGTCTTAACCCCAGTAGACGAGAATCACCACATCAACAAGTGGCTCTTTAAGGTGCCCTTCGTCAATGGAGCACGAGACCTTGGAGAAGCATTAAGAAGAATAAGCGAGGGTGCCTCAATGATAAGGACAAAGGGAGAGGCAGGTACAGGTAACGTGGCGGAGGCTGTTCGGCACATGAAGATAATAAACAGAGAGATTAGGACCTTAAAGGCACATGTAGACGACGAGGAATATATACGTGAAGTAGCTAGAAGGTACCAAGTACCTCCCGAGCTCGTATGGTTAACAGCAAGACTAGGAAGACTCCCCGTTGTCAACTTTGCCGCTGGAGGAATAGCAACACCAGCGGATGCAGCACTAATGATGTGGCTTGGAGCCGATGGAGTGTTTGTTGGATCTGGAATCTTCAAATCAAGAGATCCCGAGACCAGAGCTCAGGCAATAGTGTTAGCTACAGCATACTGGGACGACCCGGAGACCATAGTGGAGGCACAGAGAATGGTCAGTGAAACTTGTGCAATGGTCGGCATAGATGTCAGAAAGCTAAAACCGGAGGAGCTACTCCAGCTTAGAGGAGTATAGACGCGTTTCTCTAAAACTCAATTAAGATCAGATTAGGAAACAGGGATAACGTACCCTTATTTAACTTACGCGATAACGTAGATAAACAGCCAGAATAGAGAGCTAGCTGGCTCTAGTATGCCATTTTCGGTGATCGTGATTGGAGGTAGCGATGTTAAGAGCATTATAGATATACTTAAGAAGCTTCCAGATGTAACAAGTATTAAAATATTGAATAGAATAGGTAAGTCGTCAATAAAATATTCATATATCCTAGTACTACCATGCGTGAAGATAGTTGACAAGATATTGACAAAGATAATAGATCTACTCGAACATGCTTTATCAAAAGCAGAAAACTATGATATATTAATACTTCCCCTGAGACCTAGCGAGAAAGGTCTAGATAACAGAAACGGCTTTAGAAGTCTTTTCAACAGTGTTAAAAGATTTGTAAAGATATTTATAGCAAATCTTGCATCATCTGTTAGCAGAGTTCTCGTTCCAGAGCTAACATATTCGGCACTAGATCTAATAGTTGTCAGAGGCGACGTATTTAAGAAATGTAGTTTTTCGTTTAAGTCGTTCTCCAGCTTTCTAGCACTCATTTTTCAGAAGGCACTGTATTTTTCTGAATATAAGATATACAAGTTAGACCTCCCTATTGAGGTGAACTTAGATGAGGTAGACATACCCGTTCAAGATATTATAAAGTATGTCCACATAATGTTCTCTACCTCTGACTTCAGAGTCTTGAAGTTCATATGTGTGGGACTCAGTGGAGTACTAGTCAATGTTGGTATGCTTCATGTGCTTCACGTAATCTTTTCTGTTCCTCTGATATTTGCTGGTCTCCTAGCTATAGAAAGTTCTATAGTAAACAACTTTGTGTGGAACAGTATCTGGACCTTTCGCTTGAAGATTAGAAGAACCTCATTTAGAGACTCTCTGCTGAGATTCTTGAAATATCATGTTGCTGTGGGTGTTGGAGCCTTAGTAAACTACGTGATACTTTTGTCTCTGTCTCTGCTTCTCGGCATAAACTACATAATCTCTAACATCATAGGTATAGGTCTTGGAGCAGTTGCTAACTATTTAATGAGTGACCGTTTTGTCTGGAAAGTATGCAGAAGATAGATCTTCTCTCTAGACTGCGAGCTAACTGGCCAACAGTCTTGTTATTTGTTCTATACACGCTGGTTCTCCTAGGACTTGCTGTGAGTGGATGGAACTGGTATGATGTTCAGTGGTTTATAAAGTGGACAAAGGAGGGAATCTTACATGTATATGAGGCACCCAAGTGCGCATACTTTCCACTCACTCCTCTACTATTTGTACTACTATACAGATCCGCTGTATGGATAGCGAAAACTTTCTCCCTATCTCAGCCAATCTACCTCATCAGGTTTCTTGTCAAGCTCCCACTCGTGATATCTGCAATAGTAACTGCAGTACTGCTGTACAGATATGGTGATGCTCTGCCACTTGTGGCGTGGGTGATGTCGGCTGCAGTCTATAGTAACGTATGGTCTCTTCAGTTTGACTTGATAGTCGGACTGTTCATACTGATTTCCTGTCTCTGTCTAGTGAGGAGACCCACACTTGCAGCATTTCTGGTTGCCATTGCTACGCTGTTTAAGCAAGCCGCGGCAATATGTATAGTTCCTCACATGATTGTACTCAGATATAGAAGAAGCCTCCGTGCAGCACTAACGTATCTTGGAGTATTTCTAGCAACTGTTATTGCTGGAATTGCCCCTTACGTACTAACAGACTTTAAGTCGTTCATACTTAAGGCCATAATCTTTCATTCTCAGAGAATGCCCCAGGACCTAAGTATATGGAACATACCGCAGGTTCTCACTAACTTTAGGGTGAAGATACCAGTACTTACGTGGATCTGGGAGATACCCTTCTTAGCATCAACAATCGTGCTATGTGTACTACTAGTTCGGTGGAAAGATAAGTTAACTCACCTTAGTGACATGGACCTAACATTAGCATTAACCTCGCTCTTTCTGGTACTATTACTATTTTGGAACAAGGTAGGGAACCCGGGGTATATCCTGTGGGTGTTGCCTCTTCTACTGTTGCTATTCAGAGAGAACGTCACCTACAGCATGTTTACGGTTGCTGCAACATTTTTTGCAAACTTTCTCTATCCGTGGATACTTTGTGTACCTGCAGCTGTCCTTAACAAGGAGGTATTCATAGTGGAGGACTGGCGATACTGGCCCGCTAGAGCACTATTAGTAAACAGTACTATTGGGCTTCCTCTGCCTCTACAGCTCTACGTTATATTGCCTATATTACCTGGAGAGAGCAGACTAATGATGTTAGTAGAGAGGAACTTCCCGCTACTTGCGCTCATGTGTATAGTAATCTATAACGCATTTCTTCTGTTCAGCGTTGCTCTAATACTGAGAATCCTAAGGAGAAAGTCTTATTAGCGGACCTGTAATGAAAACATCAGTAAGACTGAAGCCCCGGTAGCTCAGCCCGGTTAGAGCGGCCGCCTCGTAAGCGGCAGGTCCCGGGTTCAAATCCCGGCCGGGGCTCCATAGCAGGTTGTGAGATCTCAGCACCGGAAACCATCATCACCTATTATCAGTTAAGGCCAGTCTCAGCACCAACAACATGTTGGACTATACACGAGTTAAGAAACCTTATGCAAGCTAATGATTCTTTAACTTGGCAATATTTCCCAGATGTATGACAGTAGACCTACTTGTAGATTCCAAGAAATTTTCTGAGTCTCTCTGTTCTAGGCTTCTCTAGAACCTCTTCTGCATATCCATGTTCTATGAGCTTGCCTTCATCAAAGAAGAGAACATACTCTCCTAGTCTCCTAGCTTGCTCAACAGAGTGCGTTACGAGTATTATATTGACTCGCTCTCTTAGCTTCAATATTGTCTCCTCTACCTTAGCTGAGGACTCTGGGTCTAAGTGAGCAGTAGGTTCGTCTAGCAGCAGTACCTCTGGCTCAAGTGCTAATGCTCGTGCTATCGCTAACCTCTGTATCTGTCCTCCTGATAGTGAGGATGCTGGCTGATCAAGCCTATCTCTAACTTCATCCCAGAGGTCTGCAAGCTTCAAGCTCTCTTCTACTTTCCTATCAATAACTTTCTTGTCTCTTATCTTCTTAACTGATCTAAGGAAACATGCAATGTTCTCTCGTATAGATAAGGGAAGCGCTACCGGTCTCTGGAGAACCATCACAACTTTGCTTCTGAGTTCATACACGTTCATCTCGAATATATTTCTATCCTTAAAGTATACTTCTCCCTTAACCTCGGCGCTATATATTTCAACTAATCTATTTAATGTTCTTAGAAACGTGGTTTTTCCTGAACCTGATCTTCCAAGTATAACCGTTATCGTACCCTCTGGAATATCTGCTGAAATATTCTTTAATACATGTAGCTTTCTCTTTCCCTGTCGGTACCAGACATTAAGTTCCCTAATAGCGAACAGTGTGTCTCTGCTCATCTCTGTTCTACATCAGACGCAAGCTATAGACGTTATTAAAATGCTGAGAGAGACTCGCAGTAGTAGGTTACATAGTCTATTTAGGAGAACTTCGAAAAATCTCAAAATTATAGAGAGTAATTATTTAATGCCTTAGAATTCACACAAAGGCGTGTCGGCTAAACGTAAGATCATGCTTGCAGTGATAATAGCAGTAATTGTGGCAGGTGTAGCAGCGTACGTATGCCTTAGACCCGCTAAGACTAGCACACCAGCCACGAAGAAGGTTGAGCTCACGGTTGGTGGTGCTACCTTTCCTTACTACCAGATTGAGCGGTGGATTAGCTTATTCGAGAAGAAGTATCCAAACGTGACTATCACGTATAACCCCGTTGGCAGCGGCAAGGGTATAGCTAACTTTAAAGCTGGACTCTACGTCATAGCATTTCACGATCCTCCGCTACCGCCAAGCGACTGGAAGGAGATAAGAGAGCTCTATGGTCCGATACTTCAGTGCCCAACTGTTGCTGGCGCTGTTGTGATAATATACAACATACCTGGACTTAAGGGCGTGCTAAACTTGACTGGACCACTGTTAGCAGACATATTTATGGGCAAGATAAAGGACTGGTGCTCACCTAAGATACTGAAGTACAATCCTGGACTAGAGCTTGTCTGTTCCCGAATAAGAAGCGCCCCCATAACAGTTGTTGTTAGACATGAAGCAAGTGGCACAACATTGATCTTCACAGCCTACCTAAGCATGGTATCCCAAGAGTTCAATCACACAGTTGGCGTAGGTTTTCTACCCAACTGGTCCGCAGCATGGAACAAATATGGCGCGCGTGGAGTAGAAGCTAAAGGCAACTTTGGAGTAGCCGAGTCTGTTAGGAAAACTCCCTTCTCGATAGGGTACGTTGAGTGGAGTTATGCAATATTTGCCAACCTTACTCCGGCAGCAGTACAGAATCCTCTTGGTGAGTTTGTAATTCCAACAAGAGAGAGCATAATGAGGGCTCTTGAAGCTGCAGTAAAGAGCAGCATATTGAGCAAGTATAATCCTCTGGGGGACTTGTACAAGCTTGGTGAGGTCTACTGGTTCCTCAATGTTAAGGCTCATGATGCATATCCTATAGTGGCTCTCTCTCACTTGACTGTTAGACTACACTACAAGAGGTCTGAGCTTCTCGTGGCAGTAGCCATTTACAGGTTCCTGAAGTTCATATGGATTGGGCCTTACAGCAACAGCACAATTAAGGGATATGTGCCAGTCCCGTATGAACTACGAGAGAAGTGTTTTGAGACGCTGCGTGACAACATGGTTGTAGATAGCACACCTATTTGGAAGATAGTAAGAAACTAGGCACGTAACCATGTCTATCTCAAAGGTGCTACTTACAATACCGGCTACAGTAGCTCTCTGTCTTGCTCTCTACTTTGTAGGCACGCTTCTTGTTCTCTCTCTACCGTCGCTTGTAACAGGAAAGCTTTTCCTCTATAGCAAGACGTTGCCGTCTCTCTACGGATCAATAATAATCTCCGTTATTGCTGTCTTGATAGCCTTCGTCTTCTCCGTGAGCCTGGTGGTTCTGGTAAACGAGTTCGTGCCTAGGTGGCTTGGAGAGACGTTGTCGCTACTGATAGACACTCTTGCAGCTTTTCCAACAGTCATATTCGGTATATGGGGCTTGCTAGTCTTTGCGCCCTACTTCCAGAAGTATGTTGAAGTACCTCTCTATCTGTATCTTGGCTTCTTACCACCATTCTCCTACATGCCCACGCAGCCTCAATCTGCACTCTTGACAGGAGTGGTGCTCGGACTGATGGTTACTCCCTATGCAGCGGCTATAATACGTGAGGCGTACAGGGTTCTCCCAGTAGAGCTCCGAGAAACGGTGCTAGCACTGGGCGGAGGAAAGTGGGAGCTAGTCAAGATCTGTCTCTCTGGCATAAAGGACGCGATAATAGGGGGCTTAACCCTGAGTTTCGGAAAAGCTATTGGGGAGACCGCTGCTGTAGCACTGCTCATTGGTGGAAGAGCATGGTTCTGTCCACTAACTGCACCTTGTGAGGCTATTCCATCACTGATAGTGTCGGAGATAGAGTTGGCAATGATAAAGCCAGAGCTTCGCAGCATAATCTCGGGCCTTGCTCTGCTTCTATTCGTGGTTGGAGCTATCGTGCTGGCAGTTGCGAAAACACTAGTGAAGAGGTGGTACATATGACCAACATCAGGTTAAGAGACGCACTACTAGGCATCCTTACATCGCTAGTTTCAGGCATAGCTCTCGCACTGCTTCTATGGATGCTTACAAGCATATTCCTATATGGGATACAGCCCTTCTTGAAGGAAGGACTTGCCGTGCTAATTGAGAACCCAAACCTTCTCCCAGAGTCTGTATCGCCAAGGCTCGGTGGAATTGGTCCAATGCTTGTAGGCTCTCTGATAGTCGTTGGGCTAGCAGTACTCATAGGCTTTCCGATAGGATTCTTCACGGGACTGTACCTCTACGAGTATGAGCATAGTAAGATAGCGTCAGCGTGTATGAGAATGCTTGAGATCCTGGTTGAAGCACCAACAGTATGTTACGGAGTCGTTGTGTACTTCACCCTAGTACTAGCATTAAGAAGACTTGCAGCAATATTTAGCTCACTATGTCTGGTGTTTATTCTTGTACCATACCTGGCAATACAGGTACGTGATACTCTACGTAGCTTACCAATAGAGCTCAAGGAGACTTGCTATGCCCTAGGTCTAAGTACCTGGAAGACCCTTATGATGCTCGTACGTGCATCATTGAGAGCAATAGTTGCTAACTCCATGATAAGTATCGCAAGAATTCTTGGAGAGACAGGCCCACTCTTGATAACAGCGGCATATTATGGATACTGGGGTCCATGGATCTTTAACCCCCTAGCCCAAGCGCCAGTGCTTACTACGTTCATATACTTTGCAGCGACAAGTCCCTTAAGAAAGGTTCAGCTTCTTGGCTGGGCTGCTTGTCTAGTGCTGACACTGATATCGATGGGTTTATTCATGGCAGCGAGACTCATTGGTAGAAGACGATATTAAGCTTAGCTTAGGGTCTTACTCTCCTTATATCTCTCGGAAATGGAAGTGAATCCCTGATGTGGTCGAGACCACATATCCACATCACTAATCTATCAACTCCTAGTCCAAATCCAGCGTGGGGGACAGATCCATACTTTCTGAGGTCTATGTACCACTGGTAGTCCTCCTCCTTAAGCCCAAACTCTCGTATCTTTCTTCGCAGCTCTTCTGGGTCTTCGATACGTTCGCCTCCCCCAACAATCTCACCGTAGCCTTCTGGAGCAAGTACGTCAACAGACAATGTTCGTCTCTCCCATAAAGGCTTCTCTCTATCTTCAGGATAATCTTTATGGTAGAAAGCCTTAGCTACACTAGGGAAACCATATAGGTGTATTGGTGTATCGAACTTCTGCGTTAAGGCTCTCTCCTCGTCTGCACCTAGATCAGCCCCCCACTTAATATCAAGACCCATCGAATTTAACATGCTTATTGCCTCATCATAGGATACCCTTGGGAAAGGTGGCTTGACAAGCTCAAGTTTCTCCAGGTTCCTCTTAAGGAGAGAGAGCTCCTCTAATCTATCCTCAAGAACTTTCCTGACGACGTGCGTTATAAGCTCCTCGGATACTCTCATAACATCTCTCATTCCTGCCCAAGCCATCTCTGCCTCGGCATGCCAGAACTCAGTCAAGTGTCTTCGAGTTCTAGAGGGCTCAGCTCTGAAGCTTGGCGCTATTGTGTATACTCTCTCTAGCGAGAATATTAGAGCTTCAAGGTAGAACTGGGCACTCTGAGTCAGATAAACATCCTCGCGGTCAAAGTATCTTACCTTAAACAGGGTTGCTCCCCCCTCTACCGCCGAGGAGACGAAGATAGGACAGTGAACCTCATAGAAGCCTTTAGATCTGAAGTACTCATGTATTGCCTCAAATACTGTATGTCTTACCCTTAAAATTGCCCACATCTTCCTACTTCTGATCCATAGGTGTCTTACATCAAGTAAATACTCGCTATCTGCCTGAGCAGCATACTCATTTATCGGAAAAGGCTCACCAATGAAGTACCAGAGCACCTTACTTACATGGATCTCCTTGCCGCCGGGTGCCCTTACATCAGACTTCACCATACCTTCAACAATAAGCGATGATTCTATGTTGAGCTTACGAGCAATTTGTGACTCAGGTATCTGCTGAGGAAATACAAGCTGAATTATTCCCTCTCTATCTCTGAGAAGTACAAATATCTTGTCCTTGAATTCGCGCTTCCTGTACACCCACCCCCTCACAATGACTGTCTCTCCATCAGGTAGTGATAGAGCCTCCTTGCTTGAGACAACCTGCATTTAGAGTATGGTTAACACGTTCTAGACAAAAATATTCCCACAGTACTTTAGGAAAAGAAGAATTACTCCTCCGATGCTTCTCTGAATATCTCGTAGACAACTAGGTTGACCCTGTGTGAAGGACAGACTTCACTGTCCACCTTACCGACGTAGTCTCCGAGCTTGAATGTTCTCCTGACAGCGTAGTTGCAGAGCGGACATCTGAGTACTGTAACGATCTTTCCCTCCAGGGTTGATGAGGGAGATATGAGTACTCTTCGAAACACGAGATATATTATCACTATCAGCATCACCGACATGGCCAAGGTTGAGAGAAAGATCAGCATTACTAGGTCGTACAGTGAATATATCACTGTCCAACCCCTACGGTATTGCCTACTCCAATTAATATAGCCTCTTCTCCTTCGCGTGCATACTCCTCTATTATGTTGCCTACTCTCTCTACAGCCTTGCTAGCAGCGTTTGCTATATCTCTAGTCATGACTGTTAGTGCTTCAGGTATGCTCATCTTTATCAGCACGGCGTAGATCGGTATGCCATACCTGGCGGCTATGGTCTCTATGTTGAACTTCTCTACACCTATTCCACCAATAGCCACACCTATACCCTCAGTTATTGACCCAGTCTTCTCGCCCTCTAGCTTGAGTGCAGCATCCACGGTAAGTATTACCTTGGGTCTCACTCCACATCT
>JALWFJ010000087.1 GCA_027036495.1 Thermoproteales archaeon | reverse complement strand
GTTCCTAGACTTCTCACTAGGTTGCCAGATATCAACATGTTTGCTCTGAGCCACTCAAAGTCTGAGCTTGTTGCCTTGACGATGTAGCTGTTGTGTCCAAGCTCTCTCTCTATGATGTTGTTACACTCATTAAGACAGTACAGTCTGCTATGGTTCTCGAGGCACTTGTCGAAGAAGGCGTTACTACAGTTAACTATGCTTGCATATAGACTGAATCTCTCAATATATGTGTAGTTCAGGACTATGGGGCTTCTGCTCACGTTTAGGCAATCTTTCAGGAAGCTCATGTTGAAGTACCTCTTGGCTATCAGTCCAACATCTGGATAGTACATGTCTGAACCATTAATGAAGTAATTCCTGTACAACAGCATGAGCATGCCGTAAGGAGTCTCTCTGTGTGTCTTGTTCAGTACACAGTAGTAGAGAGCTAAGTGATATATGTCGAAGGGGTTGTGTTCAGCTATTGGCACTATGTAGAGCGTGTACTTGATGTTGGATATTGATGCAGCTGCGCCAGATGATGCGATCTTGCTTGAGATCATGTTCGAGTAGTACACTACTGCTACGCTTGTTGCAACTATGGCTATTGTTGCTATTATTGCGATCGTGAGCTTTTTACTTAGTCCCACGGTGTGGTCTCCTAGATGAGCTAATTAAAGTTTGGGAGAAGCACGTAGGAATGCACGTGTTGAGTAGATGCTGGATGTGTCTCTCTATGGTGCTCAGAAGGCTACTTAGCTGCTACGTGGAGTGTGCTTCTTGTTGCTTTTAGACCTGGCTCACCGTGCTGTACTGGCTTGCACGTTAGCGCGAACTCTCCTAGGTAGTGCCCAATGTGCCATGGCGATATGTAGACGGGTATGTACGTTATGCCATTGTACACATGTATTGTGAGTCCAACCATCTCTGGCAGGATTATCATGTCCCTGCAGTGAGTCTTTATGGTGACCTTCTTGCCCTCGGACATGAGCTTCTTGGCCTTCCTGATCTTCTCAAGCAGCTTCCTGTGCTCAGGCTTTAAGCCCCTCGTCAGAGACCTCCTCTGTCTAGCTGGCAGTAGCTTGATGAACTCCTCCATGGGAAGCTTGAGAAGCTCCTCAAAGGTGTATCCTCTGTACCTGAAGTTCTTCCACTCCTCTTGAGGTATCACTGGAGGTACAGGCCACCCATGCCTACCCTCTCCTCCCTCTCCTTTCTGCGCGGGCTTAGACATATCGTTGTATGCTCTTAAGCAGCTCCTTAAAAACGTTCACACAAGTCTCTCAAGCTCTCTCTGTTCCTAACAGTCTTCTTCAGCAACCTCACCTCATCACACTCTGGAGCTAGAATGCTTCTAGCACTAAATAATCTCTTGACTACCTTCTGCTTTGAGGACGCCTTAAGAAACCTTAATAAGATCTTCCTGACTCTAGAAGCCACTCTTCTGTCAGGAAACAGTCTCAGACCATAGTACTCAAGTACAAGCCACAGGACACTATACCTCAGTCCGGGACTAGACAGAAGCTCCTGTAACCCAACCAGCACAAGCACATCTACAAGATCAGGTCTAGCCTTAGCCAGCTCAGTAACTATCCTATAGTACCTAGCCTCATCCTCTCTAGACAACGTAGTCACAGTATACTGAGTCTTCAGGTCAACTCCACGCTCAAGAACTACCAGCCCAAGAACCGCCAAGATCTTGACTAGATCGCCTACAAGCTCACAGTACGATACTCCATCCCCCCTATAGGCCAGGTCTGGCTCACTATGCTCAACACATGCAATGCTGCTGAGCCTAATCATGAAAGCTGCTGTTAGGCCAGATCTAGGGTCCTTATTTAGTCTCTCTAGCTGCTTACACTAGATTACTTCCTGGTTTATCGTGGTAGCTCGAGACTCAGGGTCTCTATTATGACTTGTCTTAGTGTGTCTCTTCCCTGTCTGTAGTATGTCTGTGCTAGCTCAAACAGGCTTTTCACCTTCATCAACCTGTTAAATATCCTCTTGGCATTGTACCTGCCCTCGCTCTGGATCTCGATCTCTTGGCAGACGCGCCAGATTATGTCCTGTACCTGTGAGGCAAACTGTGAGTCTATTGAGTCTGCTAGGTGGACTATCTGTCCCTCAATCTTGCTGAATCCTACTGCTCCATGTGTCTCAGCTATGACTCTTATCAGGTCGTCAGGTGCTCCTCTCTTGGTGAGCTCAGCGATCATTGAGAACTCGTGACTTAGATACCAGTCACTTCTAGGTCTAACACCTCCTGTTATTGGGTCAGGCTCGTACTGGTAGTACTTGAAGAGATCGTGCAGTATTGCTGCACCTACTATGAGGTCTATGTTTGCATCAACATTGTATACTCTTGAGAAGGTCTTAGCCATTGCTAGAGAGAGCTCGACAACACTGATCGTGTGATCTATCAGTCCACCAGGATACGCGTGGTGTCTTACCGGTGCTGCTGGTGACTCAAGGATGGTTATCCTTGGCTCGACGCGTGTAAACGTTATTACAGGGTTTTCCAGCAGGTCCAAGACTACATCTCTTATCTTTGAGTCCTGTATAGCACGTGCAAACTCCTTGAGCACATTGTACAGGTCTTGACGGCTAAGTCCACTGTACCTGACATACTTCTCGAGTACTGCACTTACTGTGG
>JALWFJ010000086.1 GCA_027036495.1 Thermoproteales archaeon | reverse complement strand
CTCTCTATGCTTGTTCTAACGATCTCTGTCCCTGGTACCCCTCTAACTCTCTTGACAGCCTTACCTTCAGATATGTCTATGCTAGGTATAACAGGATACCTCACTCTGCCCATACCTGTGACCCACGTTAGCTTTAGAAGTAATATAAGATGCCACTATGACCCCCACAGCATAGGTTAGCGCATTGACGCTTCTCATGGCTTGTCCAGTACATGGACCAAGTCTCACCTCATAGTGAGCTAGGTCTCTTATGTCCATCTCTGGATCATAGAGCTCATTTCCTAGGACCAGACAGAGAGACCTTCCACGACTCAGTATCCTTCCCGCAACTTCTAGAAGAAACGTCTCCCCAAGACTTGCATACTGAGATAACACGATTATGATGTCGCATCCGCGAAGACACATCTCCACATTGCCACAGATGCTCACGGTCTCTGGACTCAGGTTAAGACCAAGCTTCTTCAATGCCAGCCTCGTCAAGTCTTGAGCTCTTCCACGTCTATCAAAGATTCTGAGCTTAATTCTCAGAGCCCTGCTTACCTGTACTAGGTCCATGACCTCGTACAGTGTCTGAGGATCATCAACAACTACGATCAACCTATCAATAACGTCCATAGGTACACACTCTCTAACCTTGCTGACATATCGTCCAAGAGAGTACCCTATCAGTACGACATTTCTCCTAACCTCTAGATATATGTGACAGTCTGCTCTCTCAAGATCAACCTTACAGATGCTGCTAAGCTCTGACCCAACCTCCTTCGCTAGCTCAACACTAGTGAGAGGATAGTGTTTAGATACTCTCTTTACAGTGACTCGAAACGTCTTAATAGAGTATCTCTCTACTAAGCTAGAGAGAAGTTCTCGAGAAAGTTTCTTCAACATATCTATAGAATATATATCATGAAGAACATACACTAGCTCGAAGATATGTGACACGTAGTGGAGAGCACGAACATAGACAGAGAAGGTTACATAATCTACACCTTCCACCCTTACTACGATCTCTCCCTCTCTCGAGAGATCCTTGAGAATCTCGACGTCTTTGAATCCAAGAAGTCTGAAGTCCCTGTATAATATGTCCCAGGATATTCTCTTAGCGTAGGGCTCTAGCGTCACAATGTAGGTATCTCTAAACTTCTCAAATGTTGTTTTATTGATCTCGTATTTCTCCATGAATATTCGTTAGTTTAGTATCTACGTTTAAGTTGATAGTTCTCTTATGAGTTCTGCCAGCTTCCTGATGCCTGTCTCTATCATATCTACTGATGGATACGTGAAGTTTAGTCTCATAGTGTTTACCTCGGGTCTCGAGGGATAGAATGGTGCACCAGGGACGTAAGCTACGCCATACTTCTCTACCGCTAGCTGGAGCATGTTCATTGTGTCTATGTTTCTCCTTAGCTTGACCCACACGAACATGCCTCCGACTGGGTTAACCCAGTCTGCGAGGTCACCCACGTAGGTCTCAAGCGCGTTAAGCATGGCATCTCTCTTTTTCCTGTAGTGCTCTGCTAACAGTGGGAGTCTTCGATCCACAACTTGTTCACGTAGAAGGTTCGTAACCACAAACTGCGTGAACGTTGGTGACTGCAGGTTGAGTACCTGTTTAGCCTTCGCCACTTCCTGGATGATCTCTCTGGGACCGACTACCCATCCTATCCTGAGTCCAGGTGCGAGAATCTTGCTGAAAGTCGAGACGTATAGAACCTTGCCGGAGCTGTCAAGGTACTTCAGGGGTTTAACATCTATGGGCTCATAGAGGTAGTAGCTATAGGGATCGTCCTCCAGTATCAGAATATCGTAAGTCTCTGCTATCTCGAGCAGATGTTTTCTTCTATCCATGCTCATGGTAATTCCAGTTGGGTTCTGGCAGGTTGGGACTACGTACACGAACTTTGGCTTCTTGTTTTCTCTTTGGAGACTTCGAACGACCTCCTCAAGCTTGTACGTGTCTAGCCCGTTTGGGTCGAGGTCGATGTCCACGATCTCTGCATAGTGATCATACAGTATCTGCAACATTGCTAGATATGTTGGTCTCTCTGTGACAACAATGTCCCCTGAATCAATCAGCACGTGAGTTATCAGGAAGAGTGCTTCTTGGCTCCCGGAGGTCACAAGGATCTCCTCATCGTCTCTTGGATGTCCTGGAAGTACTCCTCGCCTCACCATAAACCTGTATAGCTCCTCTCTCAGCTCCTCTACTCCCTCGGTGACTGAGTACTGCAATGCTCTGTATGCACTCTCCTCGAGTACTTTCTCGCATGCTCTCTTAACTTCCTCTGCTGGAAATAGTGCTGAGTCCGGCAAGCCTCCAGCAAACGATATTATGTTGCTCTTTCCGATGACTCTAAGTATTACCCTGACTGCTGAAGGTTCAATATTGTCCAAGCGCTTAGAGAACAGGACTCTACCCATTTGTACCCAGTCGCAGATTTATGATGAGCATATCCGATATATATCTACTACGGTGATGCCTGTAGAACAAGCTACGTGACACAGAGAGGTTGTGACTTGTCACGTGCACGTGCAGCAGTAACGTACTTAAGCACTGTGAGAACAGAGAGGGAGGGTATCTGCCTAACATAAATGACCTATCTAAGACGCTGCTTGAGAGTCATAGAGTAAGACTTGGACTATGTAGGACAGGTCTAGAGGCAGTCCTTCTGCTTGAGGACGGCTCACTGTACCTTGGGTGTGGGTTCGGCTCTGAGAGGACGGTCGTAGGCGAGGTCGTGTTTACTACGTCAATGGTAGGTTATCCTGAGTCTCTTACTGATCCAAGCTATGCAGGACAGATACTGATAATAACACATCCACTAGTTGGGAACTACGGTGTTGCCTCGAAGACTCTCAAGATGTCAGATGTTCCACTGCACTTCGAGTCTCACAGGATATGGGTCAGTGGCCTGATAATACACGAGCTCTCTCTCAAGCCAAGTCACTGGACATGTGCCAGATCTCTGGATGAGTGGCTAAGATCTGAGAACATCCCCGGAATGTTCAGAGTCGATACCAGGTCTCTCGTCAAGAAGATAAGAGAGCGAGGAGTAATGATGGGAGTCCTAAAGGTCTACGACCCGGATCGTGAGCCTCTTACCGTGGATGAGGTACATAGACTAGCTGACCTTCTGAGACAGACGCCAAGGTATGACAATATACCCTTCGTGTATGAGGTTGCTCCAGCTGAGAAGATAGTTCATGAGCCGGAGGCTAAGCCGAGACTGACCATAGCAATACTTGACTGTGGAGTAAAGCTTGGAATAGTGAGAGAGCTTCTCAAGAGGGGTTGTAGGGTAATAAGGTACCCACCAACATGCTCACTCAACGAGATTCTCGGTGAGTGTGATGGAGTACTTCTGAGTAACGGCCCTGGTAATCCAGCAATACTGACAGAGATAGTCGACAAGGTCCGCGAGATTATAGTGGATGCAAGGGTTCCGACCCTAGGTATATGTCTTGGACATCAGCTATCTGCACTAGCACTTGGAGCAAGAACGTACAAGCTCAGATACGGTCACAGAGGGTCAAACAAGCCAGTGAAGGATCTTGAGTCCGGCAGGTGCTACATAACGACTCAGAATCATGGATTCGCGGTAGATGATAAGAGCGCTAAGGAGGTAGGTTTCAGGATCTGGTTTGTGAACATTGATGACAAGAGCGTTGAGGGGCTTAAACACGAGAAGTACCCACTTATAACAGTCCAGTTTCATCCTGAGGCAAGTCCAGGACCTCACGACACTTGCTGGATATTTGACTTATTTCTGAGACTCGTAGAGAAGCACAGGACACGCTGAGATTAACCATAGATAGGAGAGGCCTCGCGACTACTGTACTCCTTATTTATCTTTACCTTGCGTAGTCCAGACAATGTTGTTCTCGCATCATGATCTGCCAGAGAGTGCATCTCAGGTTAACTCAGAGGAGGAAGTTCTAAGCGAGGAGGAAGAGGAGTTGAAAGAGCTTGAGGAGCTTAAGTCACATGCCGAGCTTCTAGTTAAGGAGCTTGTGAACTTTGTATCGCACATAGTCAACATATATGAGAATGTACTATCAGACACTAGAAGTCTCCGAGAGAAATCAGATAACGAAGAGTTACTGAAGATGTTACAGCTAAATCTAGAGAAGATTGACAGCCTGTCCATCAGACTTGACCAGTTCAAGATGAAGCTGCTTGAGATAGTGTGCAAGTTCTCCGAGGATGTACACTCAGTATTTAGATATTACCTTTACGAGTACCTGCCTGCAAGATACTACGAGATGTTGAACAAGAAGAACCTGGTAGCTGACCTAGTCAGAGAGAAACGTGCAGCAACAGCACTATTACTATTCATAGAGTACATGTCCGACATGCTTGATCTAGCATCACAGCTTTTCTCGATAGCTAAGGGGCTCGCAGAGTCCATAGGCAAGTACTACGAGGACTTCAGACAGTACTATGAGCAGGTAAGAAGACAGTATGAGAGGTCAAAGGAGGTTCAGAGCGGCATACTTCCCTCAGTCATCTAGAAGGATCGCTAGCTCAGCGTCGCGAATGATCATCACTTCTCCTCATCAGCCCGCGGATTGTCATCACACTACCCTGCTAGCCTCGTACTGCGTGAGATAACGCGGTATTGGTAATTTAAGCTCGCTTCTAGGATCATCAGATGGGGTCGAGCATGACGAAGCTTAAGGTAAGACATTACGAGTTTGGTCGAATCGTTGTTGATGGACGCGAGTATACTCGAGACATAGTAATCACTCCGACAAGAGTGATTGAGAACTGGTGGAGAAGAGAAGGTCACAGAGTGTATCTCGAGGATCTGACGAAGTACGGCATTCTTGACGAGGATTTTGAGGTCATAGTGTTTGGCACTGGGTACTATGGAATGGTCGTGATAGAGAGAGAGGTCGTTGAGGAGCTTAACAGAAGAGGGGTAAAGCACATTGCTGAGCCTACTGGAACAGCAGTCAAGAAGTTTAATCAGCTCGTTGATGAGGGTAAGAAGGTGGTTGGTGCCTTCCACCTGACATGCTAGTGTCTGGTCATGGTTGTTGTCTGGTTTGATGCACTCACTCCAAAGCAGGCCAAGATAGGGGCATATCTGTACTGGGAGCTTGCTGGGAGAGGGATAGGGCTGTTGCTCACCACGAGAAAGTACAGATACGTTGAGGAGACGCTAAGAGCATATAGTGTTCCCTACGTTGTTGTGGGCAAGTATGGTGAGTCTCTTCGCGACAAGCTCAAGTCTTATGCCTCTAGGACTCTGAGACTTCTGGAGATTCTTCCTGACTTTGATCTGGCTCTAGGCTTTCCAAGCCCAGAGATGCACAGGATAGCTTTTGGGCTTGGGAAGCCTATAATCACGCTATCAGACACTGCTCATGCATACCACGTGAACAAGCTCTGTCTTCCGCTGTCTAGCCGAGTAATTGTGCCTGAGGCAATTCCAGAGAGTGAGCTTCTGAAGTTTATACCTTCAAGCGAGCTCTCAAAGGTTAGGAAGTTCTCGGGAGTGTTCGAGTTAATGTGGGTTAAGCGAGTAAGAGTGGATGCAAGTATTCCTAGAAGACTGGGTCTTAGAATAGGGGACTATGTTCTCTTTAGGCCAGAGGAGGAGAAGGCATCCTACTACAAGTATGGCACGAGTCCGGAGCTTCACCGAAGGCTAATAAGGATTGTGCTTGAGCATGGTCTCCAGCTAGTGTATGTCCCAAGATACAAGCACCAGGAGAAGCTAGTAACGGAGCACTTCTCTCGCGAGATTGAGCTTGGACTCGTGGTGATACCTCGGGGAATGCCTATCGACCTGGTACACCTTGAGGCGTTCTCTAGGCTTGTTGTGACTGGTGGCTCGACCATGGCCATAGAGTCTAGCCTTCTTGGAGTACCATCTCTCTGCTACTTCCCAGAGAGCTTCTATATTGATGACTATCTGATGAGGCTAGGCTTTCCACTAATAAGAGCAGGATCTCTTGAAGAGGCAGTGAACATGTTACCATCACTGCTATCGAGCGCTGAGCACGTAAACGTTCAAGACCTGGTGCAGAGCCTAGAGGACCCAGTTAAGGTCATACTCGAGGATGTTCTCAGGATAGCGTGAGAACACTTATGAGCTCACGTGGTGAGAAGCGGCTTGCCGGAGATGAGAGAGAAGGTATTAGTTGTTGGGCTTGGAGAGGTTGGTAGACCACTGTACGAGATAGTGTGTGAGTCTAACAAGTTTGAAACCTATGGCTTTGACGTTGACCCCTCTAAGACCGTGACTAGACTTGAGGACATACCCTCTCCCATTGAATATATGCACATATGTTTTCCCTGTACTGACAAGAACCAGTTCGTGAGTACAGTTGTGGAGTACATCAAGAAGTTTAGCCCGAGGCTAGTCGTAGTTCACTCAACGGTCATACCTGGAACTACCAGGGCGATACATGAGAAGGTTTGCCCTGAGACTCACGTTGTCCATAGTCCTGTCAGAGGTGTTCACTCGAGGATGAAGCAGCATCTGCTCTTCTGGACTAAGTGGATTGGGCCAGTATGTGCTGAGTGCAGGCCACTTGCGGAGAGGCATCTGAGAGATCTAGGCTTTAAGGTGAGGATTGCCGACAAGGCGGAGACTACCGAGCTTGCAAAACTGTGGGAGACCATACTGAGAGCAGTGTTGATAGCTACCTGGCACGAGATTCATAGAACTGCCAAGATATTTGATGCCGACCTGAGAGGCATTGCGGAGTTCATAGGAGAGGTTCACGAGGTACTACGTGATAGACCAGTGTACTATCCAGGAGTTATAGGAGGGCACTGTCTCATACCAAACACGAGACTCCTCTTATCAGTGTACAAGAGTCCTCTCCTCGAGTTCATCATTGAGTCTAACCAGATGAGGACGCGCGAGATTGAAGATGAGAGAATATTAAAAGAAGTGAAGGAGATCCAGAGACTCTGTAAGAAGTTCTGGAACCTCGAGTACTATGGGCTAATGGATGATGAGGGATCAACCGGGTGAGAGAGTGATCGAGACTTGCATGGACTGACTTACACCTAAGTGGTCAACGCTTAAGTGAGGTTAGCTAGTTACAGCCATAATGGAGATATTAAGAGAGATCTCAAGTGCAGGCAAGTGCCCCATCCTCCTCATCGGTCTCGAGGGCTGGCCAGATGCTGCACATGCAGCCTCTACCGCGGTGAGCTATATTCTGTCTAGGTCGGAGTGTGTGCTTGTCTATCAAGCAGACAGTGATGCTCTGTATAACTACACTGTTGCTAGGCCATATACGGAGATTGTAGATGCGAGAGTTAGGAAACTCGCGTTTCCTTACTTCAAGGTTGTTAAGAGCTCTCTTCAGGAGAAGACGCTCCTAGTCTGCCATGGGCATGAGCCTCACAGAACGTGGAACAAGCTTATTGGAGAGCTGATAGAGATAATGGAGAGGCATGGAGTAGAGCTGGTAGTAGCATTTGGAAGCATGTTAGACGATGTATCTGAGATAAAGGTGTCTGCAGTGGTGTCTACAGATAGAGACTCTCAGCTTGTAAGAGAGCTTGGGGTTGACTTAGTCCAGTATTCAGGTCCCTGCTGCTTCTACACTCCTCTAGTCATGTGTTGCTCGCAGAGAAACATCAGGTGTATATGTCTCTGGGCTCATGTGCCTCTTGCTGACTACTACGAGGTTCTCTCAAGATACAATATTGTTGATTGGAGAGCAACATTAGCGCTACTGGAGAAGTTCACAGCTCTCACAGAAATAGAGCTAGATCTATCGGAAGCCTACCATAGAGCTAACGAGGTCGAGTTCCTAGTAAGGAGAGTCAAGTCAAAGGACGAAGAAGCAGGTTTCTCGAAGTACCTCCTGTAAGCCTCATGACTCACGCCCTACAGGGATCCTCGCCCCTCGCCCCCTAGATGTTAATTAACGGTAACATCTCGTACCTCAGTCCTGAGCCCAAGCTCCAATTAGGATACAAGGCTCCTAGCATACCTCATCACATCATCATATATAGTCCCATAGATATCCACAAGCTCAAGCTCTATGTACTCATCTCCAACCCTGAGCACATACTTGCCTTCTCTCCTGTACTCAGTCTGAGAGACATCCAGTATAGACGCTGCGAGAGTTGCTAGCCTTACAAAAGGAGAATCTTCTCTAAACTCAACATTGCTATCCTGCAAGATCTCTTTTGCACACTGTATGTATCTTGAGAGCTCTCTATCGAGATACACCTTCCTAACATTGCTAAGCAATCCTTGCTCTCTCAATGCTCGAAATAGAGTCTTAAATGCTTGAGGAAACACCAGGTTCCGATTAACTCTCAGCTCCGTGCAGACCTTATTAACGATTCCGTATGGGTCTGCATAGACTAGCTTGATGCTAACTCTGTGTTGAGTCAAGGCTTCTCTGAGGACACGAACAACACATGTTCTCTTGGCGGGAAGAATCGCAGCCATATCAAAACACTGGACGTAACAAGTATAGTAAATTCGGTCAACAATCTCTGAGACGTGCTCCTCGTCCTCCGCACGGGCTAGCCCAACAAGTCCTGTAACCC
>JALWFJ010000085.1 GCA_027036495.1 Thermoproteales archaeon | reverse complement strand
TACAGAACTATGTTCTAGAGTCTTGAGACACTCCTCAAGAGTCTTGACATCATAGCCTCTTCTAGTAAAGATCAGATCATTATCATTAAAGAACTCAACACCAACATCGATAACTAACTTACTCTCAACATCTGGATACTCACGACGTATTAAACTAATAATTCTTGGAACAAGCTCAGGTCTTGTTTGAAACTTTATGCTTGAAATATTATCAATAATGTCAACATCGCTTAGAGACTTAACGAGACTAACCAACACATGAGGTAACATACAGTCATCAACTAACGTTATACTAAATCTAGATACGTTATTTGTCTCGACAAAGTACTTATAAGCATTAGTTATATCACTAATGACCCTACTGAGAGAAACCCTTGTAAGTTTAGGTACAATCTCATTAATGAATTTATGCTCTCCATACACTTCTCTATACATCATTATTATCTTACCAATACTACAGTATATACAGGGAGACTTGTAGTACTTGGGACAGGAAGCCATTGCGCAAATTACTGGAACTAGAATACTGTTATCCTCAGAAACGTAATCTTTAACGTTGAGGTTAAATCTCTCTATACGCCAGTCAATAACGGGTAGCTCTTCTGAGCTCATAACATCATCTAGCTCGGTTAGAATAATGTTGTTATCTTCATCAAGAAAACCTACACTCTTTATGTTAGTGAGATCTCTTTTTCTAACCTCAGAATCTCTATCTACCATGCTTGTAATATTTAGAAAAGCTCTAAGACCTTGACCATGTACTCCTCTTACTATGACTGTATCTTTCTTAAATAATCTAAGATATTGCTCTGGGAAGAGTGTAGGGCCCCATCCTCCAACTATTACTGGTATGTCTGGTCTGTACTCTCTAATTATGTTGTAAATCTCTCTATCATTGTTTATGTACATCTTGTATGATGACATGCCTACTATATCTGCATCTCTGAGAATCTCTATCAAGTCATTTACAAGCTTCTCACTGTTAACTTCATCGCTATCTTCATCGTAGTACCTATTGACATCAAATATTGTTACTCTGTGTTTCTGCTTCTCTAGAAAGTGAGCTATATATAGAAGGTTTAGGTAGAGATCTCTCTCTAAGTGAAATGATGGTATAAGAACTATGTTAAGCATTACCTCGCCTAATATTCATCAGTATCTTATTGATTATCTGTGTATCTAATCTGATTATTCTTCCTCTTAAATCGTTATATGTTATGTTAAGTCCAAGATCTCTTAGCTTGATGGGAGTTCCTCTTAGATCTATTAGAGGTATTAGCTTTATTAGGTAATACTTCTCTTCAAGATCTCTTATTGGGTATAACTGTAATAGTTCATTAATCATATTCTCCTTGCTTGAGAAACCTGCCCTTATAGCATCTTCTTCCGTGATATCTTTTATGCTTTTTATGCAGATATTGACTACTTTTGCTATACCAATTATTCCTTCAGCTAGTTTACACATTATGAGTATGTAATCTCCTGGTTTAACTTTCTCTACGTTCTTAGTTCCTATCCACCTTATCTCTATATCTTTCTCTCTATTTAATATCATGTCTGCATATTTTCTCCTAAATATCATTAGCCAAACACTTGCTTTTCTATGTGTGTAGCGTAGCACTCTCTGTCTTGCATCATTCTGTCTGTCTACCTGATCTAAAAATTGTTATTAAGAGCTCAGGCGAGGTCTACTCGCGTGTTGAGTATCGAGGAGTTTCTTAGACTTCTCGAGTTACCTGGCGTGTCTGGCTTTGAGCATAGAGTTAGGAGGTATCTACTGTCTCGGCTTCGTGAGCTAAACCTTAGTCCGAGAGTTGATGCTCTAGGTAATGTCATTGTTGAGGTTGGTGAGGGGGAGAGGACGATCTTGGTCTCTGCACACATGGATGAGGTAGGTCTTGTTGTCACGCATATTGAGCAGGATGGCAAGCTTAGGTTTAGAAAGGTTGGAGGTATAGATGATAGGGTTCTTGTAAGTCAGAGGGTTAAGCTTTACAGCGTAGATAGTGATCTTGAGGTTGAGGGTGTCATTGGCTTAACGCCTCCTCATCTTCAGCTCAGGAGGGATCTCCAGGTCGTGCCCTGGTACGAGATGTACATTGATGTTGGTGCTGACGCGAGAGACGAAGTCTTGTCGATAGGGATAGGCACTCCATGTCCCGCAGCAATCAACAAGAGTCCACTACTCCTAATGCGAAGTAAGGCAGTCAGTGGTCGCGGAGTTGATAACAGAGCGGGATGTTTTGTACTCCTTAATCTTGCAGAGATCTTGATGAGCGAGGCTCCGACAGACAGAAAGATCGTGCTTGCATGGACTGTTCAGGAGGAGATTGGCCTCAGGGGAGCAAAGGCTCTCACATCGCTTCTCCGACCAGAGGTTGCTCTCGTGCTTGACACGGTGTCTTGCTGTAATCCTGTAATTACTGGAGATATGAGACTTGGAGGTGGCCCAGTTCTGAGAATATTAGACAACGAGTATGTTGCCTCTCCACAGCTAGTAGAGCAGGTTCTACAGATTGCTAGAGAGGAGAAGATACCTGTCCAAGTCTCGACAGCTGGTGGAGCAACAGACGCTGTGGAGCTGCAGGAAGCCAATACGCATGTTCTCGCTATTGGGATTCCTGTCAGGTACACGCACACGAGCACTGAGATGTGTTACCTGTGTGACCTCGAGACGTGGATAAGGCTAGTACATTCAGTGATCCTGAACCTAGATTTTTCAAGACTTACAAGCTAACCTACATATCGTGCCTAGGAGAGGATACGTGTCAATAACACTAAGGCGAGAGACATGGGAAAAGCTCCAGAGACTCAAGCACTACATTGGTGCAGCAACATACGACGAGCTTGTTGACAAGCTGTATGCCATGCTGATAAATGCCGGGCTAGTAGAGCTAACAAGAAAGATTGACGCACTCTCAGAGAAGATAAATAACATTGCTAGAGAGGTCGAACGAGTATACGAGCTTGAGAAGATCATCGACACTGTCCTAGGAGAGGTCGAGTCAGTGAAGACGCAGGTAAATAAGTTCAGCATTAAGCTAGAGGTTCTCGAGAGAAAAGCTAAAGAGAAGTAGGCAAAGATGGCACGTAGCCGTTAGTAATAAACATATAGAGGAGACAGCACTATAGACTGATTACGGTGAGTGAGGTAATACCAAGCAAGGTACTCTACATTGATCTATCTCGCAAGAAGTGGTGGATTGAGGATAGGAAGGACCTATTCGACAAGTGGCTGGGTGGTATTGGCGTAGCGATACAGCTCTACAAGGAGAACGTCGACAGGGACGCCGATCCTCTAGGTCCACAGAACGTGATCATATTTGCCATAGGTCCACTTACGGGACTCTTTCCAATGTGCTCAAAGACGATATCCGTGTTCAAGTCGCCGCTCAATGGGTACGTGTTTGAGAGCCATGCTGGTGGCAGGTCTGCACTCGCAATAAGATTTGCAGGATACGGCGCAATAGTGATCAAGGGATCAAGCGAGAAGCCAGTGTACCTAGTCATAGATGACAGGAAAGTTCACTTTAACGATGCATCTGCGCTATGGGGAATGAAGTCTACCGAGACTATAGGCAGAGTCCTACGTGAGGTAACTCAGGGATCAGGCTACAGAACAATAATGAGGATAGGTATAGCAGGGGAGAAGATGATAAGATACGCTAACGTGAACGTAGACACATATAGGCATTTTGGACGCGGTGGCCTTGGAGCAGTATTCGGAAGCAAGAAGCTCAAGGCCGTGGTGATCATTGGTCGCAGAGCAGTCAAGCTTGATAAGAGGTACCTCGGAGACTACATGAAGCTCTACAAGGAGATCTACGAGACCGCAATCTCGACAACAGCACTCAAGAAGTATCACGATCTAGGCACACCACAGAACGTTCTTGCGCTGAACAGTCTAGGCGCCTTACCCACAAGAAACTTTAGCAGCACGAGGTTTGAGGAGGCAGACAAGATAAGCGGTGAGTACCTAGCAGAGAGATACCTGGGCAGGAGACTTGCATGTAGTGGCTGTCCAGTAGCATGTATACACATTGCCGCACTTAGAGAGCCTACAGGCGAGCCATACTTCTACAAGACAACCTTCGTAGGCTACGACTATGAGCCAATCTACGCTATTGGGAGTGACCTAGGAGTAGGTGATCCAGAGGGCATGCTCAAGCTCTTCAGAGCAATAGAGGAGTATGGGCTCGATGTCATAACTACAGGCAACGTGCTTGCCTGGATAACAGAGGCCTACCAGCGTGGAATAGTGAAGAGAGAGGACGTGCTAGTAGAGCCTAGGTGGGGTGACTGGAAGACGTACATTGAGATGGTTAAGTACATTGTGGAGCAGCCAAACGAGTTCTATAAGACAGCTGCACTTGGCGTAGCAGCACTTGCAGAGAAGTATCCTGAAGGGAGAGACTTCGCGATGCACGTGAACAAGGTTGAGCCAGCTGGATACCACACTGGTCCAGCCTTCTGGGTAAGTCTAGTAGTCGGATTTAGGCACAGTCACCTAGACTCTGGCGCATACTCCTTCGACGAGAAGTTTGCTAAGGAGGGCAGAAGAGACGTGACGCCAAGCGAGGTAGCCAAGCTTGTAGTGGAGGAGGAGAGCTGGAGACAGATATTGAACAGCCTGGTGGTCTGCCTGTTTGGGAGAGGACTATACAAGGAGGAGCTAGTGTCAAGAACATTGAAGAGTATTGGAATAAACCTTGAACCTGACCAGCTTCGTAGACTAGGCAGGAAGATATGGATAGAGAAGTGGATAGTGAAGCTACGCGAGGGATACGATCCAGAGAAGATCGAGCTTCCCAAGAGGATATTTGAGACTGAGACTCCCCTTGGCAAGATATCTCCCGAAGTTGTGAAAGAGGCAGTGAGAGAGATTAAGCTAATAATCCGTGAGGAGATAGAGAAGACCCTGCGCTTTGGCTAGAGTAAGAGACTTTTAATCTCAATTATTTCAAGGTTCTTGTGGATCTTAGTCTCTCTGAGAAGAGGCTAAGAGATATTGAGAACTTTTTCAGAAATAACAGACTCCTCATATTTCGCACGAGAGACCTAATATCAAGGTATCTGGACCTGATAAGATCCAGAGCCTCGGGAAAGATCAGGGTTCGGATAATGAACTTCTGTGGCACTCATGAGTGGACTACAGTGTACTATGGCTTAAGGTCAATGCTTCCGCAAGACATAGAGCTTGTTGCAGGACCGGGATGTCCCGTATGTATTACTCCGTCACGCTACATAGAACTTTGTATTAAGCTGTGTCTGGAGGATGGATACAGAATATACACCTACGGCGACACCTACAAGGTCCCTGTAATTAGTCCAGTGAGAGGTGCTAGAAGCCTAGCCGAGGCTAAGTCACTGGGCGGAGATGTCGTTGTTGTTTACAGCTTCTTAGAGGCTGTGAGACACGTAGCTAGATACAGAAAGAGATCAATCTTTCTAGGCATAGGGTTTGAGACTGTTGCACCTGCATATGCTCTGCTATTTAGTGAGCGTAAGGTGCCAAGAGAGCTGCTCTTTCTAAGTGCTGTCCGTCTAACACCGCCAGCGGCAGTATATACGGTTGAGAGATGTAGAGAGACCCTGAGTAGCGATGTCTTGTTTGGAATACTAGCTCCAGGACATGTCTCAACCGTGACTGGTGCTGTCGAGTGGGAGCGAGTACGTAGACTGCTTAATGTTCCAGTAGTTGTGTCTGGGTTTGAGCCCCTGGACGTCCTACTTTCAATTCTCATAGTGCTGAGACAACACTGCGAGAGAAGCTACAGGACAGTTATAGAGTACAAGAGAGCTGTTCCCTGGGAAGGAAACGTCAAGGCAAAGGAGATGATAAGCGACGTCTTCGACGTTATAGACGCTCCGTGGCGTGGAATTGGGGTGATACCTGAGAGTGGCCTAACACTGAAGGACCGCTTCAGAGAGTGGGACGCATTCACGCAGCTGGGAGTTAAGCAAGAGGAGTGGAGCCAAGATATTCCTCGAGGATGTAAATGCGGAGAGATCATGCTTGGACTTGCTTACCCAACAGATTGCCCACTATTTCTCAAGTCTTGCTCGCCCCAGAGACCAGTAGGGCCCTGCATGGTCTCTAGCGAAGGAACCTGCTCTATCTGGGCAAGATATGGTAGCTCCTCTCTACTGCAGGATCTGGCAAGGGAGCTCAATCTATAATACTGTGCTCACAGACGTGACTCAACGTTATGACTCTTCTAGCTGCCAGATGCCTAGAGGTCAATATTCTGCAGAGACTAGTTCGGTCTCTACCGCCTCTCTCTGGAGGCTATGTCTCAGTGCTGGAGAATGAGAAGGTCACTAGACTGCTATATAGTCAGTACTGTACCGACTTAAAGAGCTGGATATCGAGAGAGCTCTCTCATGTAAGGACAGAGAAAAGCAAGGCCACAATACTGGCAATATCGTCTCACGTCGTCTTCAGACCAACTACTGACTGCGTACTATATGTAGGTCTACTTGGAAAGCTTATACCTGAAAAGCTCCATTCCTGTCTCGCAGATAGGGGCTGGGTTCCTCAAGACCTGAGACCTGACATTCTTGTGCTAGATCTAGCAATGTTGCTATATGAGAACGAGACCTCATACTCGATAGTTGACACCGTAAACACTATTGGCAACATGCTCATTGATGCAGCAGTATCAGATACATGCGTAGGAATCCTGCAGCTCAGAGAGTGCTGCACAAATATGTTTGTCACCTTCATATCAAAAGATGGAAGCCTCAAGCTGTATGAGGTACGTACAGGAAGGGAGTCAATAGTCTTAACCTTACCTGCAAGATACACAAGACGTCACACAATAGCTAGACTCGTAGAGACGTGCAGAGAGATCAACACTAGAGACAACGCGTTCTTAGTAATCAACGTCAAGATAACTCAAGACTCTGAGATGAACAACATCAGGCAGAGGGTATCGTCATCATGAGCTCAGAGCCGTGAGCCATCATCACTCCAATGAGAGACCTTAGCCTAGCCCCAGAGATAATCGTACTGCTAAGAGAAAAATTTATAAGGGAATCCTCCAGAGAAGGAGTGAGGTCTAGTAGAGAGGGCCCGTAGCTCAGCCTGGTAGAGCGGCGGGCTCTTAACCGTGAAGATGGGGAGAGACCCGTAGGTCCCGGGTTCAAATCCCGGCGGGCCCGCCAGATAGAGAGATAGACGAGAACCGACGACTTCTCTCCTCACATAAACAAACCATTCTGGAATTATCTTAAGTTGCTCAGTCTGCGAGGCTCTCATCAAAGAGTGTCAGATGCGGTTCCTACTCATCATCGCTGAGCTGGGTTCTCTGCGTGTCCTTCTGTGAGAGTTGTAGATCTTTCTTTAATATCCCTTTGAGAAGAGCTAGCCTAATGATTCATAGGTGCGGCATCGTTGTTGCAGGTTTCGGTAATGTTGGTAGAAGTCTCGTTAGGCTTCTTCTTGAGAAGACTAGCTACCTGGCTGAGCGTTACAGGGTAGATTTCAGTGTCTTAGCTGTTGGTGATTCAAGCGGCTTTGTCTATAAGAGGGAGGGGTTCAGCAGGGAGGAGTTAGAGAAGCTTCTTCAGGTTCCGCGAGGTAAGGTGTGTGAGAGTGGTCTTGGTTCCTGTACAAGGTGCATTGATGAGGTGTTTGATGAGACTCTACCTGACTTTCTTGTGGAGCTTACTCCTGCAAACTATGATACTGGGGAGCCAGGTCTAACGTACATGCTCAGAGCTCTTAAGCGCGGGATAAACATAGTCACTGCAAACAAGGCTCCTCTTGTGTTGAAGTTCAGGGAGCTCATGGAGCTGGCCAGTAGGAGACGTGTAAGGATTGGGTTTAGAGCCACAGTGTTTGGAGGTGTCCCAATAATAGACGTAGTGAGACATCTTGCTGCGCACAAAATAAGGAGGATCACTGGCATACTTAATGCAACAACAAACTACATACTGAGCAGAGTCTTCTATGATGGACTTAGCCTAGAACAGGCAGTGGATGAGGCAAGGAAGATTGGGGTCATGGAGGCCAACGCAGCGCTAGACCTTGAGGGTATAGACGCAGCTGCCAAGGCTGTGATCTTGGCTAACGTTGCTGGACTAAACGTAACACTGAGTGACGTGAGTAGAAAGGGAATAACGCTCGTAACGATGGACGACGTTAAGCGATGTATTAGCGAGAACAAGGTGATTAAGCTTGTTGCTGAGATAGACCTAGAGAACAAGTGTATAGTCGTTGAGCCTAGAGAATTACCCTCGTCTCACGATCTTGCACAGGTCAAGTATCTTCTAAATGCGGTCCTAATAGAGACTGATCTTAACACGATATTTGTGAAAGGCATAGGCGGTGGACCTGCTGAGACTGCGATAAACGTTCTGAGTGAGCTTGTTGAGCTTGCTACGAGTTTACCGAGATGATATGAAGATAAAGAGCAACTCTCTAAATATTGGTCGAAAACGTGACCCTCAAGGCTACTTTGTTGCAATAATGTCAAGGGAGGTCTACGAGAAGTTGAGAGATTTTGTAGACCAGCTAATGGTGACGAGCCAGG
>JALWFJ010000084.1 GCA_027036495.1 Thermoproteales archaeon | reverse complement strand
ACGAATCACACAAAGTGGATTGAAAGCATTTGGTTCTATTATTATGTAATTTGAGTCGGTTGTGAAATAAATGAATCACACAAAGTGGATTGAAAGTAATGCGACTAGCTATAGGCACAGTTGACACTGCTATCAGGAATCACACAAAGTGAATTAAAAGAAAGTGCTCAGAATCTCTGATAAAATCATTCTGAGGGTCACAAAGAGTTAATTGAAGGGTCTGACATAGAATTCGGGGCAAAATTGGGGGTGATGTGAGGATAATTAGGGGGATTAAGTACAAAGGGAAAATAGGGTAGAGAGTGTTTTTATTTTGAGGTTCTTATTGAGGCACAGATTTTGGGTAGTGAGAATATTTTTGATGATTTTTATCTATGGGAACAGTGTGTTTGTTTGTAGATAGGGTTGTATGTTTTTGTCTTGGTGTGTTTTTGTTATGTTAGTCTTTCTGAGATGAATGTGGATATGTGTTTTACCTGTATTTCTGGTAGTCCTATCTTCTTGTATGCTAGTTTCAGCATTTCTATACAGGAGTAGCATGCTGTTATTATGTTGTTTGCTCCGCTGTCTGCTAGTTCTCTTGCTCTTCTTTCTGCTATTTTGTGTGCGGTCTCTATTAGTTGTTTTGTTGTTCTATCTTTCTCTAGTTCTTGTGTTAGTGGGGTCTCGAGTACTTCCTCAAGTTTTTGTGTTATCTCCGGTATTAGGAATGTCATGTGTGAGCCGGCGCCGCAGCAGGTTGCGTATTTTCCGTATCTCTTTGGTCTTCCATAGAGTGCTGCTGCGTCTAGTAGTTTTTCTGGTGGTTCTACGCCACTTCTTCTCATGAGCATGCAGGGATCATGCCAGGTTACTACGTCTGTTGTTCTTCTTAGGAAGAGTCTTCCTTGTTCGAACTCGTCTTCGAGTAGTTCTACTATTGAGAGTACCTTTGGCTGTTCTATCTCTGCTATGTATGGTCCTTCAAACCTGTATACTTCGTATGGATAGCCACAGTCTATGAATAGTAGTGCCTTTGTTCTGAGTATTCTTGCTAGCTCGTACACTTCTCTTATCTTTGCTGCTGCTAGATCCCAGCTGCTCGTTGTGTATGCTATTGGTGGTCTTATCCCGACTGGTTCTCGCGGTATTGTCCAGCTGTAGTTTAGTTTCTCTAGTATCTTCACTGTTCCTATTACTGCATCTCTTCCAAACACTAGGTCGAACACCGATATGGGTATCAGGAATGTCTTGTCTGGGTCTGCTACTGGGACCTCACGTCCTGTAACTTTCTTTAGCTCGTCTATTAGTGAGCTGTAGAGCTCCTGAACTTTCTTGGTCCTGTAAGTTCCCTCTAGCTCCATCTGTTCAAGCTTTAGCAACGCTCTTGGTGCTAGTCCTGCCTCTCTTATCATGATCTTGGTCAGCGTTGCCAGGTATCCACTATCTATCCCTGCAGCACATACTAGGTAGCATATTCCACAGTTTGTGCATCTGTAGACGTAGTCTCTTGCTCTCAGTAAGTTCTCAAGTGTCACGGGGTATGCATGTGCCAGCTTGCCTAGCAGTCTGCCAATGACGGTACAGTACCTTCTGTAGAATCTTCTAAACCACTCAGCTACTGTTGCTGGTGCGTATCGTGGATCAATATGGTATAGTGGGCAGGCTTCATAGCATAGTCCACAAGATATGCAGTTCTCTATGTAGTGTAGTGCTGTTGACTCTACCCACTTTGCTGCTCTCCAGAACGTGTTCTCCAGCTTCTCGCTCTGTCTAGATAATTCTGTGACTGACATGGCTACACCCCGCGCTTAGCGTATGCATCATATATCTCATGAAGCTTACCGTACCAGTACCCGTAGAGTAGGTGCACAAACTTGGAGAATGGTAGGACCATGAGCAGTATCTCCGCAAACAGCACATGGAGACCTAGCACGAGTCTCTGTATAGTGTTTATGCCTATGGTCTCTATTGAGAGGAAGGGAGTCAAGGTCCTAGTGAAGCTTACTGTGTCAGGTAGGTGCATTGCTATGAATCCTGTAGTCAGCACTGCTAGTAGTAGTAGCAGCATTGCTATGTCTCCTGGCCTGATGTTGATTATTCCTCTGCATCCCTTGACTACATGGTCAATAAGCTTGTACACTACTGCAGCTATGGCTAGCACAGTCAACACATCTGCACTCACGGCTATACCCAGTGGTCCCCATATTGAGTGAGACAGTGCCCCTGCTGTCGGTGCACTCGGTATTGATAGCTTATACGCAAGCTTGTCTAGAAACTCTATGAGTGGCGTCAGGTTTATTGGTCCAAGAGTCATAAATGGCAGATAGTTCAGCCATATTGCTACGTGTGTTGTTCTGAGGAAGAGTATCGGCAAGACTCCAACTATGTGTAAAAGTAGCAGTCCACCGACAAAGTCGGCAGTGTTTGCCCTGATGCTCCATATTATTGGTCTCAGAAATGCCTCAAGAGTGCCCTTTACCCAGTGCCAGAAGCCTATGTCAAATATTCCTGAATGCTTCTCCACGTGCTCTCTCCATCTAAACTCTGGCTTCGGAGTGTGGACACGTGCAAAGGCTACATATCGTATGAACTTGTAGACCATTCCACCAACGAGTATAGCTACAGTGACTGGGCCTAGGTAGTACAGTGCAAAGTCTAGCAGATCCATGCTTACTCACCTCTCTTCTCCTCCTCTTCTTTAGCACTACCTGAAGATTTTCTCTCTGCTCTGGACTTCACGTACTGCCTAACTCCAATAGCTGCTGCAGCACCAATGGCTGCTGGTACAGCAAGTGTGGCAACAGTCTCTAGCACTCCTGGCATGACTGGTGCAGGTGCTGGTGAGAAGAATGGCTGATACTTGTCGCTGAACCCGGGCATGACGCATGCTATGCAGGGTGCACCCGTCTTTGTACAGGCGCCGGGAGCCTTCTCGCCTACCTCTAGTCTCTTTCCGTCTGGACTGTAGTCAATGATCCACCCAATGGCGTTCCATGGACATGTACAGAGTGGTCCCTTGCACCCAACGCTGTATAGACAGTATCCTGAGCCGTCTGCTGGGTAGGTCTTCGTGAGTCCAGCCTGGTACATGCCGTATCTTGGACATCCAGTCTCAAGTTTGATGATCTCCTCCTCGCCAGTCCTGAACATGCCGTGCACGTGACACGTCGTGTGCATCCTGTAGCCAAAGAGTGGGAAGTCTATGATGTCCTCTCCACCAAGCTTCACACGTATGTACTTGGGTCTCCAGTACTCGTCGAGCACTATCTTGAGCTTGACGAGGTCTCTGAGGCTCGGCATAACCTTGAGCAGGTACAGAATCACTCCAGCACCTAGAACTAGCGCAGTAGCATTCCCATTTGCTGGACATCCAGGAACTGCAACACACAGCTTTGACCTAGCATTCCACTCGAGGCTTGGAGCCACCTTCTCTATGGCAAACGCGTAGTATGGGTCTAGGGCACTCCCGTAGACCTTTCTCTCCTCTGGACTCCAGTCCCACACCTCTGCAAGAACACCACTGTGTGCATACTCTCTGTACTTCTTTATGAACCCAGGTAAGCCCTTGAGAGGATCAGGGAAGAATCCAACTGACCCAGATGGAGAGTGTGATGCTGCTCCCTCCATGCTGAATGACCCAATGTCAGGAGCGTAGTCTGAGGGCATGCCACCATAGCAGGCACATGTGCCAGCGCTGACAACTGCCAGCGCTCCTCTAGAGAGCCTATATATCCACTCAGTAGTCGTCATTGGGGCATATCCGTGGCTTGTCTTCTTCTCTCCAAGTATGGAGTTCCATCCATGGTACTTCCTTGCATAGAAGACCTCATCTATCACTGACCCCTCAATGACCATGACGTATGGCCTAACCTCGCCTCTCAGGATCTCATCATTGATCTCCTCAAGGTACTTCACAGCCCAGGCCGGCCAAGCAGGTGTTATGACCTTCTCCATGGTCTCTATGACTGCGCCCCACTCAGGCATGATAGTCTGGTGATAGTCTACCTTAACCTTCACTCCTAGAAGAACATACACGAGATCACTGTTTAGAGGCAGTCTCCACCACGTAGGGCTTCTTATAGTGATCTCTGGTCTCGACACAAAGCCAGATAGAGTAATCTCTTTCCCGATTCCAAGACTCTCAAGCTCTCTAGATAGTGCTGATGTTGATAGGACAGTAGCATCAAGCAGCGCAATGGTGTCTCCCGCACAGTCCCCACACTCAATCCAGACTAGATGAAGTGGGTCAACACTTCCTTCCTGTCTCTCCAGTGCTTTAACTATGGGAAATATCTTGTCTCTGACTAATGTCGCGATCCCAGCCGTTATTGCTGTTGTTAAGCACAGCTTCAAGAACTCTCTCCTTGTTAACTCAACCACGTGTCTACTCCTGAGCGAGAAGTAATAAAGCATTAAGCACGTCTCTCTGAGACAATGCTGGTAGTAGTAGGAGTTGGGAACAGCATGGCAGGAGACGATAGCATAGGCTTAGCACTAGCAGAGGCTCTAGACAAACTTGAGGAGATCCATAGCCTAATCAGAGTAGAGATAGTTGGTAACAGACTCCTTGACCTCATGCCTCTAATATGCTCAGAGCCAGACTCTGAGAAGATTCTAGTAGTAGACTCCGCACATATTGAGCAAAGCTGTGTGCTTCTCAGAATAACTCCAGACTCGGAGCATCTCCATGACGTCAGAGCAAGCCATGACATCTCCCTGATACAGGTATTACAGATATGTGCAAGCCTCTGCCCAAGAGAAATATACCTACTATTAGTCAAAGGAGAGAGATTCGACGTAGGCACGTCCTGCATAAGCAGTGAGTCTGCACAAAGAGGAGCATACTGTCTCACCGAGGCACTGAGAACAGTCCTAGGAGAGCATCTAGACTATGACCTACTGCGCCACCGCATCAATAGTCTCTTATTGCCTTATCTATGCTCTGAGTCCTCTTGAAGTACCTCACGGATTAACTTCCTGAAATTCACGACGTCGAGAGCCTCAAGTACGGTCCTTATTATCTCGCTCTTTGCTTCTTCGATGCTTGCCCTTATCTCCAGGTAGCTCTTGACAAGCTCCTTAATCAGGTTAAGAGTCTTGTTGCTGTCTGCCGTCATAGTGTCCACACTACTGGCGTGATTCTCTTTTCAAGAATCTTGTTTATCTTAAGTAGCTCTGCATGTATTGCGCATCCCATGCACGGATCAAAGCTTCTTAGTGCTCGGACAATGTCTAGTCCAGTCCACTTGTCCGGTGGTAGCTCCTCAGTTATGTAGCAGTTGAGTGATGATGCCTCCCATGGACCAATTATGCTTAGCTTCTCTCTCCTCAGTAGCTCGTAGTCGGTTGATGTTGCATATCTTATTCCCTCCTCGGCAGGCGTTATCACGCTTACTCCAAGCTTCTCAAGATCCTCAACTATAGTCCTAGGTGACGCATTCCCTGTAGATGGTGCGTGGTACTGATAGTTTGCTATTCTGCTATCTCTCACTACTATCCAGTGTCTTACTGCTCCACGTGGAGCCTCTAGCCATCCTACCCCAAGTGAGGCTGGTGGGTAGCTTGGGTACTTCCACGGTCTACCTGGCTTAAGGTGCCATTTACTCTTTCTCTCTCGTAGAACTGCCAGCAGGAGTGCTAAGCTCCACCATGCACCTAGGATCGCACAGGCTAGCGAGAATGCTCTAGCGTAGAGTCTGTACAGCGTCGTTGATCTCACGTTTTCCCACGTTATCACCAGCTCGCTATCGTACAGATCTGGTGCCAGCGTTCTCCCAATGAGTGGTAGCTCGGATACAAAGGATACCTCAGGTATCTTGCCGATGATCTCTCTAGCTTCACTGACTATGCCTCGTGCAGCCTCGATGATCTCAGACACGGGCGGTATGCTCATTACGATTCTACCACCACCACTAGTAAGCTTGAACGGAAGCGACACAGGGGAGTACTCCGTGAACTCTCTCTGCCTGAATGGATCATAGCTGTACAGTGCATGTACCCACAGCTTAGATATTGGTCCAGCCTCAAATGGCAGAATAAGTGCCTTGCCCCTTCTGTTGTAGACCATTCTAGGCTCTCCAACCCAGCTGTACTTCTCGCCAAGCCACCTCATCGGTATATCGGGGAGTGGTCCAGGTCTGGGCACAGTCTCCTTGTTCCACTCGTGGTATGGAATGAGCTCAACTATCCCGTCTGCCAGAGGCTTGCCGGCTGGGTCAAGCTCTGTGTACCTGCTCATGTACTGGGGCTCGTGCTGGTAGTATCCAGATGTTGTTAGCTCAATCATCCTTCTCTGCATCTCGGTCAGCTCTGTCTCAACTAGCTTGTCTCCAATGGCGAATCCCGGTCTATGGAACCTCTTGCTATATGCCTTATCCATGAAGTCTGCATAGAACTCGTCATAAGGTATGTAGTCTCGATCATCTACATATAGCTCAGCAAAGGGATACTCAAAGAGTCCCGCAGACAGCATTATTGCTGGCTCATAGGTTAGCCCAATGTTGTCGGTGTAGTTTACTCTCCCGCTCTCTGTCTCGACCTCGACCTGCTTGTAGAACTCTAGCATGTCTCTCCACTGTGCAACAATGGTCTTGACCCAGAGCGTGAGTAGCACCAGCCTAGGCAGGTAGTACGTGAATATCTTCTCTAGGTACTTATTGTCAAACGCTACTCCTCCAGGTACAAGCGTTGCCGGATGAGGAAACTTGCCGTAGAGAAGAGAGCCACACTCCTTAGCAAGTCTCTGAGCATACACACATAGTGTGTAGGTTAGTCCAGGTCTAGGTATTGGGTTCCAGCCAAGCATCATGTCTCCAATCGTCTTGTATGGATGGTACCCTGCATACTCTGACGATGTGGCCTTTGCCTGTTCCCACACGGTTGGAGTGAGCTTGCTAACTATGGCTTCTGAGAAGTCTGGAGCTTCTAGGAGACACAGTAGGACGCTGTGGTCATACGCGTAGTCAGTCATTGCGTATGCGAGGTTTCTCAGTAGTGCTCCAAGTGGTGTCGGGGGTACGCCTAGAGCCATGTCACATGCAAGTACTGAGGCATTTGCGTGTGCTCCACCACAGACGCCGCATGATCTAGAGGTTACGAATATTGCAGTATCTGGGGTTCTCCCCTTCAATATTACCTCGAAGCCTCTGAACATTATGCCAATGGCGTAAGCATCTACTACCTTTCTGCGGTCAGTGTCGATCTTCGCGAAGAGCCCTAGGTGACCCTCAATTCTCGTCACTGGGTCAATCTTAAGGGCAATATACTTCTCTCCCATTATAATCGAGAGGTAGAGCAGAGCTCAGGAATATTAAGGATTATCTAAAACATTACCGAGTAGGGAACAGTAAGCATTTTCAAGAGAACATAGCCCATAGTCCCAGCAAGTCATGTCACATCGCGTTACTCTTGCTCACGGTTCTGGAGGCGTAATGATGCTTGAGCTTCTCTCTAAGATAATTCTCTCTAAGATTCCACCACACCTTAAAGCTACACCGGGGGGTGCTGGTGTAGACCTGCTCGATGATGGTGCAGCGATCAAGCTGAGCGACGATCTGTATGTGGTGCTCTCAATCGACTCATACACAGTCAGTCCACAGTTCTTTCCTGGAGGGGATCTTGGTAAGCTAGCTGCGTCTGGGACAATAAACGACCTAGTTGCGATGGGTGCGAGACCTGTCGCAATGCTTGACTCTATAGTTGTTGAGGAGGGTTACCCTCTAGAGCTTCTTGACAAGATAACGTCCTCGCTGGTGTCTGTCCTGGAGAGCTGTGGAGTAGCTCTCGTTGGTGGAGATCTCAAGGTCATGCCTAGAGGGCAGATAGATGGAGTCATCATTACCACAGTTGGTCTCGGGGTCACGAGGAGACCCATACTGGATGTCGATCTGAGGCCCGGTGATAAGATAGTGGTGACTGGATACATAGCTGAGCATGGAGCTACAATAATGGCTATCCAGCAGGGAATAGACATAGAGGAGCTAAGACTAGAGAGTGACTGCAAGCCGCTCATAGACCTACTGAAGGTGCTAGATAGATACAGAGAACACATTCACGCTGCTCGCGACCCCACAAGAGGAGGAGTAGCAACAGTGCTCAATGAGTGGGCAAGAGAGACCAAGACTCTCATAGTGATAGACCGAGCCAGCATACCCGTAAGAGAGAACGTCAAGAGATTCTGCGAGATGATGGGAGTAGATCCACTATACCTAGCATGCGAGGGCGTGATGCTGCTAGGAGTCGACTCCTCGGTCAGCGAGGAGGTAGTTGCTGAGCTCAGAGCCATAGGCTTCGAGAATGCTAGAGTTATAGGAGAGGTCAAGAAATCAGACAAGTATCCGGGTCTCGTAGTGTGCAAGACTGAGGCTGGTGGACTGAGGATAATTGAGCCGCTGAGAGGCGAGCTTGTTCCAAGAATATGCTAGTGACCTCACGGTAACTAACTATAAGTCACCTTCAACATGGTAACAATAAGGAGAGGATGTCGACAGTCAGGACAAGCATATCCATAAAGAAGGAGATTCTAGACATAGTTGATAAGCTTGCAAAGGAGCTAAACACCACCAGATCACACGTCATAACATC
>JALWFJ010000083.1 GCA_027036495.1 Thermoproteales archaeon | reverse complement strand
TCTATGGGGAGTTGAGGACGTATTTTTTAAACTAGCCATCTGTGGGGGTGGTTAGATGCCGCGGGTTGTGTTAAGTAATGTTTCTAAGGTGTATTCTGGTGGTGTTGTTGCTTTGAGGGATGTGTCTCTTAGTGTTGAGGGTTGTGGGGTTGTTAGTTTGCTTGGTCCTAATGGGTCTGGTAAGACTACTATTTTAAAGTTGGTTGTGGGTTTGATAAGACCTACTAGAGGTGAGGTCTATGTTGACTCATGTAAGATGCCTCAGGAGAGAGATAAAGTGATCACACGTATGTCTGCTGTTATTGAAAATCCAGCACCTCACAGTGATAGGGTACGTGTGAGAGAGTTGCTCGATTTTATACGTAGAGTCAGAGGATTGAGAAGAGAGGATTTACAGGAGATTATCAGTGTGTTAGGAATGGAGTCTATCTTAGACAAGAGACTTAATGAGTTATCTAGAGGACAGTACAAGAAGACTATTCTTGCATGTGCACTAATGGGTGAGCCAGAGATAATCTTGTTAGATGAGCCTTTCGAGGCGTTAGATCCACCTACAGTGCTTCGCTTATCAGAGTATCTCAGGAAGATGAGAGGTAAGTCCCTAGTAGTGCTGGCTACACATAGACCAGGTATTGTTGCCACATTGTCGGATAGGGCAATTGTGTTGAGAGATGGACAAATAGTTGGAGACTACGGTAGAGAGCAGCTACTAGAGAAGGTTAAGCGTAGAAGAGTAGTAGTTAAGACAAGAGGAGAGCTAGACCTAGACGCGTATAGGAGAGTTGGCGTTATTGATATCAGAAAGACTGGCAGTGACACCTACGAGATAACTTATGATGCTTCAAGAGACTTGAGGTACTGAGAGTCTTAGCAGCAGACAGTAATGTTGTGTCAGTGAGCGAGAGTGAGGAGGAGATTACACATTTATACTATGGTTCTTAGGAGGTGAGAAACATGGACATAGAGAAGTTTGTAACAGCAATAAAGTACTTTCTACACTACTATCTGCATAGTAAGAGGTTTCTGTTCACGCTGATAGCCTTGCTAGTACTGGACTTCTCGATAATTGCGGCTAGCATTGCTCTTCCTGACACGTTTAGGACGGTGAATACATTTCTTAGCACGTGTGTGGCATTTTTGCTAGGTGTGATGTACCCAATCATCTTTGGTATTCTGTCGGGCGATCTAGTTGCTGAAGACTTTGAGAAGAGTAGAGCTTACTTCACATTTACACTACCACTATCAAAGAGGCTAATATTACTCTCAAAGATTATTGCTAACATCATTACAGCATTCATACTGGTGTCCATATATAATGTAGTTGCGATAATATCTGCACTTGCACACTATGGAAATCTCATAAGTGCAGTAGCTCCAAGCTATGCTCTACAGCTACTATATGCAGTAGCATGGATACTCTTATCAGCAATGATAGGTGGATTCTGTAAGAACTCAAAGAATGCAATCAAGCTTGCCGTAATATTTAACTTCTTCATAATAACAACAATAGGATCTGTCCTCGCTAAGCTAGGCATGCACAAGCCTTGGTTCATCCTATACTACGTATACTACACAATCAGCACAATGCTAGCAAGCAAGTGGAGACAAACTCTGACATACACGACAAGTATAGGTAGAGTCACAGTATATATACCACCAATACCATACTTCCTACCTAACAGTAACAATCACATACATAGCAGTATGCTTCACAATATGCTACATACTCTACACAAAGAGAGAGATAGCCTAGCATAATAACCAACTTTTCTCAGTAAGCAAAAACTCAATTGTCATTTCTCTTCACTCTCCTGTTACTGCGTAGAGCATAGCAGTAGGAGGAACTTAGGCATAATTGAAATAGGGATAAATTTACCCTACACAACACTCAGGCATGCACTGCGTTTTTGTCTTCTCCTCTTAAGTACCGTTATGCGTGTTATTATTGCTGCTACAATGCATGTGGGTATTAGTGCTGAGATTATTGGTGTAAGTGTTAGTATGTGTGTGAGTTGTAGGAATGACTTGTAGTTTCCCGTTTCTAGTAGTGAGTTCATTACTGTGAGTTTTAGTAGTTGTCCAATGTAGTCTAGCGTGTTTTGTGTGAAGTATGCTTTTAGTCCACTGTAGAAGTCTTTTAGTGTTGAGAAGTCTAGCGAGTAGACGTACCTGTCTAGTAGGTGCATAATCTCTGTCTTGTTTACTCTGGGTATGCTGGTAGCCATGTTGTATAGCTCTGGCACGAACTGTGGAACAACTATTATGTCTGCTCTGTATTCTCCCCATATGTCGTCATGTGTGAAGTTTGCCTGTACTGTGTATTTTCCAGGTTTTAGGAAGCATACTGTCTTATTGGTTGTGTAGATTTGTGCTCTAGGTTTAGCTGTTATCCATGTATGTGCATGCTTTATTCTGCTCATGTTATTTGCGTAGAGCAGGTTGAAGCTTATACAGGATCCTTGAACTAGCACAGGTGTGCCATTTATTACTCTGAACGTGTGAAGTATCGGTATTATCTCGATCTTTGTCCAGGCTATTCTCCATCTATACAGGCGGCCTAGCACGTTGAGCTCAAGGTTGAGCTCACACACGTGGTCAAATTCGAGGATCTTGCTCCATCTTAGGTCTCCTCTATTACCCTCTAGGATTACTGTCATGTTTATGCAGCCAGAGAGGGTAAGTGTGACTGTCACGTTAACTTGAGCGGGAGAGTACTCTAGCACTAGTCTGATCTTCTGTCTCGTCCCAACCTGGACGTCGTGACCTGTGAGCTGTGTATGGGTTATCTTAACTGCGTACAGTGTGATGTTGCTGCTGTATATTCCGGCTATGCTCACTGGGATCACATACTTGCCCTCTCTTGTCGGGCTGAATGTTAGCTTTAGCAGTAGGCTCCTCCTGTCAGATATCTTGACCAGACTAGACCTGTCTCCTATATGGGCTAGTGTCACTATGCTGCAGTTCCTGTACGAAGTTCCACGTATGGTTAGGCTTATCTCTACGCTGTGCTTCACAAGCACTACGCTGCTGTTTACATGTAGCTTCACCACTGGCTTTGACACAGTTATGTTTCTCGTGATTATGACTTTGCTTAGCCTTACTGTGAAATTAAAAGAGTAGGGAAGAGTCTCGACATCGTGGAGCTTTATCTTTAGAAGCTTTTCCTGTACTCTAATTAGGGCTATCCCTGTGTTGTTCACGATGTTCAACGTTATGTTCTCTATTACTAGCCTAGCAGGTATGCTCTCGATCTGAAGTCCTACAAGGCATATGTTCAGGTAAAGTAGCACTGGCTTAGTGATGTTACCTGCCAACATGACTAGAGTCACAGTCTTAACTTCTCCGGGCTTCAAGGTGAGTGCTCTCGGCTCTAGCAGTCTAACTGGTGCGCTGGCACTAAGACTTGTGCGACATGTTAGCTCTACGTCTCCTCTATTAGTCAGGGTGATGTTGAGCTTCTCTATGGAGTTGCTCAGCATGGGTATCTCTCGGGGATAGTTAAGCACTGTGGGAGACTCTGCTCTTACAGTCACTACGTCTTGATAGTTGTTGTATCTGAAGATTAACCTGAGTGCTCCAAGCCTAGGTGTTCTGAGAGAGACCACGCCAACACCATCTCTTACTCTTACAGGAGTGGCGTTAACGTACACTGTACCTGAAGCTAGCTCTTCTCCCTCAACAATCACGCGAAATCTCATGGTTAGAGTCATGTTGTCCAGGCTGAGCACGGCCTTGAGGATCTTAACTGAGAGCAAGGGAGTGTACCATATGTGTATATGTGCCTCAACCTCGTCATACCATGGGTTTACGAGCACTAGCGTGAGACTTCTTCGTACTGTCACTGGTGACTCTAGCTTAATGTTTGATACCAGGCTTGGAGTAGTTACCACGGTGACTATCCCAGGTTTCTCAACAGTTATACGTATGTACAGTGCAGAGTACCCGTCTAGAGATGCTGTAAGATCTCTAGCACGACTGTCTTCACCTAAGTATACTGTCACCATGTGTGGGACTATCCTGGATCCACACAGTGTCACTCCATGATAGAAGCTTAGCAGGAACTCTATGTATGCCTCATCTAGCCACTTGTTTACGACGTTCCTTGACGAGAATGTGTTCTCAAGGAGACGCTGCAGATTCATCTCTCTGACCCTGATTAGCCAGTAGAAGAACACCGAGTATGCATATGGATCAACAGTGTATGGTCTGAGCTCGTAGGGGTTCCTGCTGTAGAGACTATCATACATGTAGTAGAGGTAGCTCACTGTCCCGCATCTGTCATATATGAGTGCTAACGCATCTGCTATCCCCTCTATGTACCACGCACTGTAAGGTGGTCCCGTGCTGTAGGCCTCAGCTATAGTGACATACCTCATGTAGGCATACTCGACAACATGTGCTAGCTCATGTGCAACTACGAACTCTACGAGGTCGCCTCTCAAATTGCTGCTTATTATCAGGTAGTCCACGCACAGTGACGTTATCTGGCCAGTATCAGGGTCATATAGTATCTTAGCATGAGCATATCCTCCCTCGCCGCTTATCGGCTTAACGTAGACTATGTACTTTGCTGAGCATGGCTTAGCAAGTCTTAGCCCAAGCGAGCTGTATAGAGAGTAGTACTTCTCTAGGTACTTAGCTACGCTCTCAACGTAGCTTACTGAGACGCTCTCCTCGTAGTATATCGTGAAGTGCTGAGTCTCATATGTCAGGTAGGCATGAACTTCCTGAATGAGTGTGGCCAGAGCTAGCAGCAGTAACGAGATTACTAGCGACCGTGAAGACATCTTGATCTCTCACCCGTCTACCTAGGCCTCAGCTACGTATTACTACATTTCAGGTTTGAGGTCTCTCACAGTGATCTTCACCTTGACGACAAACTGACTGAGGCGGTACGTCAGGTAATTGTCACTTTTTGGTAAACTAGCCTGGATCTTGAACATTTTTCCGACTACATTTTAAAACGTATCTGACATAGTCTCTGTCTATCTAACGATGCTTGCTCGTGGTGAGGTGAGAGTTGGGGTTGACGTAGGTGGAACCTTCACGGACTTTGTAATATTTTATGTTGAGGAGGGCAGGGTAGAGCGACTGAAGATTCCATCAACTCCTCAGGACCCAGCTAAGGCAGTGATTGAGGGTCTGAGGAGGATAGTCGAGAAGGTTGGTCATGAAAAGATGAGTGTTGTAGTCCATGCATCGACCATAGGCTCAAACTTGTTCCTAGGCCAGCTTGGACTTGAGATCCCAAAGACTGCGCTCGTGACGACTAAGGGGTTCAGAGACGTTCTCGAGATTGGTCGTCAACGTAGACCAGAGCTCTACAACGTGTTCTTCACAAAGCCTCGTCCTCTAGTTCCGAGGAGGCTGAGGTTCACCGTCACTGAGAGAGTATCGCATAGGGGGGAGGTGCTGACTCCACTTAACGAGGAGGAGGTCGTGGAGATAGCTAAGAGACTGCGCGAGGAGGGTGTCAAGGCTGTTGCAATATGTCTGCTCAACAGCTATGTTAACCCGGTTCATGAGAGAAAGGTTGCAGAGATCTTGAGAGAGCTTCTTCCTCAAGACGTGTACATAGTGCCGAGCTGTGAGGTTGATCCAGAGTACAGGGAGTATGAGAGAACAAGCACAACGGTCGTGAACACGGTCTTGATGCCCGTGATCTCTCAGTACATACTCAACATGAAGAGAGGACTTGAGGCTCTTGGAGTCAGAAGCAACTTGCTCATAATGCTCTCAAGTGGTGGTGTCGTGTCTGCAGACAAGGTAATTAAGGCTCCAGCAGCAACCATTGAGTCAGGACCGGCTGCCGGAGTCGTAGCAAGCACGTACATCTCCAGGATGCTCTCTGTCAGCAAGGCTCTGAGCTTTGACATGGGTGGGACAACCGCCAAGGTCTGTGCAATAGTTGGTGGTGAGCCGCTTGTGGTGCCAGAGTTTGAGGTTGGGGGTAAGGTGCACAGGGGGAGACTAATTAGGGGGAGCGGCTACGTTGTGAGGTATCCACACATTGACCTTGCGGAGGTCTCTGCTGGTGGTGGAACAATAGCCTGGGTCGATGAGGCTGGGAGGCTCAGGGTGGGTCCATACAGTGCTGGGTCAGATCCAGGACCAGCATGTTATGGGAGGGGAGGCACTGACCCAACCGTGACTGATGCTAACCTTGTTCTTGGAAGACTTGGCAGAGTTCTTGCTGGAGGTGAGGTTGTGCTGAGGGAGGATCTAGCGAGAAGAGCGATTGAGGAGAAGATCTGTGCTAAGACTGGGCTGAGCTTGGAGGAGGCTGCTCATGGAGTGATCAGGCTAGTCAATGCTGAGATGGCTCGGGCGATAAAGATCGTGACTGTTGAGCGTGGTCTTGATCCTCGTGAGTTCACGCTCATAGCGTTTGGTGGTGCAGGTCCAATGCACGCATGCGACCTTGCTGAGGAGCTGAGAATAAGCAACATTATTGTACCACAAGCCCCAGGGACATTCTCAGCTCTAGGACTGCTGCTAGCAGACTACAGGTATGATCTGAAGACCTGCATCCTGAAGAGATTAGGTGAGCTCGACGCAGACTACCTCGAGGACTGCTTCAGAGAGCTCGAGGAGAGGGGAGAGAGACTCCTGAGAGAGGAAGGCTTCACAGAGGAGAACATGGTGTTTCTCAGGTACGTCGACATGAGATATGCTAGGCAGTCATACGAGCTGATGATACCTGCCCCAAGGCCAGTGACGGATATGGACTCTCTGAGACTGAGGTTCCTTGAGAGACACCGAGAGCTCTATGGATATGCTGTCGAGACTGAGGACGTTATTCTGGTGAACGTCAGAGTGACGGCAATAGGCGTGACGAGGAAGCCAAGTCTCAGGGAGCACGCAGAGACTGGGACTGGAGGACCTGAGCCCTACACGTACAGGGAGGTCTACTTTGACTCAGAGGGCTGGGTCAAGACTCCTATATATAAGAGGGAGAGCTTGAAGGCTGGACAGGTAGTTTATGGACCTGCAATAGTGGAGGACTATGATTCGACTATTGTTATAAAACCAGACTGGACATGCAGAGCTGATAAGTATCTAAATCTATTGATAGAGAAGAGGTAGTGAACATGGTTGACCCAGTACTCAGTGAGGTTATTCGCTGTAGCCTTGAATACATTGCTGAAGAGATGGGGATAGTCCTCCGTAATGCAGCATACTCACCGAACATCAAGGAGAGAATGGATCACAGCTGTGCAATATTTGATGCAGATGGAAGAGTGGTAGCACAGGCTGAGCACATACCAACTCATCTTGGATCAATGGCTTGGGCGATGAGGAGGATACTGGAGCAGGTTGAGAGAGAGAGAATCGAGCTGAGGGAGGGAGATGTGGTCGCCGTGAATGATCCCTTCATTGCTGGTACTCATCTGAACGATGTCATCATGTTTAAGCCAGTGTTTCATGAGGGCAGGCTTGTTGCCTTTGTTGTCAATAGAGCTCACCAGGTAGACATTGGTGGCATGGTTCCGGGAAGCATATCTGCAAGTGCACGTGAGATATATCAGGAAGGTCTGATAATTCCACTGGTGAAGATAGTTGAGAGGGGGGAGCTCAGGGAGGACCTGCTGAGGTTCTGGCTTAAGAACGTGCGGGCACCAGACACGGTAATTGGAGACATAAGAGCTCAGATTGCTGCATGCAACGTCGGGGAGAAAAGACTGAAGGAGCTCGTCTCGAGGTACGGCATAGATCTTCTACGGGAGGTCTTTGAGGACTCACTAAGATACTGTGAGAAGCTCACCAGAGCCAAGATAGCCAAGCTGCCGGACTTTGAGACAGATGCTGAGGATTACCTCGAGGATGCTGGCGAGGCTGGCGAGGTAGTGATTAGGGTACGTGTAGCTAAGAGGGGAGACGAGATACGTGTTGACTTCGCTGGTTCATCTCCACAGGTAGATGCACCACTTAACGCACCCATGGGAGTAACTGTCGCAGCCACGACGTTTGCCCTAAAGGCAGTCTTGGACCCGGAGATGCCGGTCAATGATGGGTTCTACAGGCCAATACACATATATGCACCTGAAGGAACAATAGTCAATGCGAGGTGGCCAGCAGCAGTAGGAGCATCAATAGAGACTGCCCAGAGAATAGTTGACACAATCTTCCTAGCACTCTCAAAGGTTCTACCAGACAGAGTACCCGCAGCAGCATGCGGCTCCATGAACAACGTCCTGATCGGAGGCACGACCGAGGATGGCAGACAGTGGGTCTTCTACGAGACCATAGCAGGAGGCTACGGCGGTAGACCAGGACTAGACGGCGTAGACGCAGTACACTGCAACATGACAAACACAATGAACACACCAATCGAGGTCATGGAGCGAGAACTTCCAGTACTCTTCACCAGGTACGAGATTAGACCAAGAAGCGGAGGTCCAGGAAGATGGAGAGGAGGCATGGGAGTAATAAGAGCATTCAAGCTACTTGCACCAAAGGCAACACTCACAGTGATCGGCGAACGAGTAAGAAGAAGACCATGGGGCCTACAGGGAGGACTACCAGGAGAACCAGCAAGATACTACGTAGCTAGAAAAGACGGAACAATACACTACCTGAAGAGCAA
>JALWFJ010000082.1 GCA_027036495.1 Thermoproteales archaeon | reverse complement strand
GAGTGTGCATGTCCCCTTTGTAGTGATTAGAAGTAGACTAGATATGTGCTGTCTAGTAGAGTCAAAGAGGACATCATATGAGGAGTTTCTTGAGGAGTGCAGATATCTCAGATCTCATGGAAAGTGTCAGTACTACATTGCTGCTCAGAAGGTGGACATAGACGACGTGTATAGTCAGCTAATGGACATGGACTACACGTTTAAGAGCTTTGTCTCGAGACTATGCGCAGAGGGTCTCTGCCCCTACGAGGTCGCTAAGAGGCTAATAGAGAGGTCGAGGGTGATAATAATGACGTATCACTACCTGTTTAGTCTGAACCTAGCGGACACGATAGATCTAGATCTGTCAAGGTGTGTCCTCCTGATAGATGAGGCTCACAACCTACCACACATAATAACTGACGCGAACTCCTTCTCTCTCAGCGAGCTCGTGATAAGATCCTCAATAAACGAGGTCAAGAAGTACGTAGAGAACGAGGAGAAGAGAAACCTTGCACTACAGATGCTCAAGAACATGTTAAGTTTCCTTAAGAAGCTTAAAGAGAAGAGAACTCTAGAGGAGCTTGAGAGAAGCTACATCCAGATTGATCCTTCGGACATCCTATCACTCTTCGAGAACATAGATGCTCTACGTGACGTATGTCTCGAGATAATAGGTAGAAAGAGGGCAAGTGGTGCAGCGTTACCAACAACTCCGCTACTGAGAGTACTTGAGTTTCATAAGAAGCTAACTAAGCTTGGATCAAACTTCACAACCTTCGTCACCTGTATAGAGGGAGTATCGCACCTAGTGTGTAAGTGTCTTGACCCAGCCATAGTTAGTTCACGTGTGTTTAGCCAAGTTGATGGATGCGTGTTAATGAGTGGGACGATGCCGCCAACAGACTACATTCAGACTATGCTCGGCATAGAGAGAAGAGTTCGAGAGCTTAGGATACCCTTCAGGAAGTACGTCCCCAAGGAGAACATAAGGGCGGTTATCTACACGGGAGTCACCACGAGATATGTTGAGAGAAGTGAGGACATGTTCGAGAAGATTGGCAATATCCTCTCAAAGATATACAGGTCGCTTAGCGCTGACAAGGCCATACTAGCGGTGTTTCCATCCTATGCTGTGCTTAAGGCAGTCAGGAAGCATCTGAGCCAAGACGTGAAGTACATTATGGAGCTTTCAAGCACGAGCGTGGAGTCAATAATTGAGAGTCTACAGGAAGATAGGCATCAGCTGATAATGGCAGTTGCTGGAGGTAAGCTAATGGAGGGAGTTGAGTTCAAGATAGGTCAGGAGAACGTCCTGGGAATGGTGGTAATAGTCGGCGTCCCGTACCCAGAGCCTAACGACTACCTAAACATGTTCATGAACATAGTAAGCATGCGCGTCAAGTCTATGGACTATGCGTGGGAGCTCACATACCTCTGGAGCGCCCTAGTCAAGATTAAGCAAGCCATAGGTAGGGCAATAAGGTCAGAGAGAGACCGTGCATACATACTGTTGATGGATAGAAGATTCCTAGACCAGAGAATAAGGAGAACTATGGAGGACTACCTGGGCGAGCTTAAGGTTATACACCACGAGGACGACCTAGTGAGAGATGTAGAGAAGTACTCAGCAGAGGTTCTTGCTCTAGCAGAGTGATGATATACCCCGAGAGCTGATGCAGATATGTGATGTTATCCTCCCGGAGCTGACGTTACTCCTCCTGTTCTCTCTCGCCTCCTCGCTTACTTACTGGCTTTAGTAACACTGAGGGTGTTGTAGGTTCCTCAGCTCTCTCCTGTTCTCTCTCCATGTATCTTGGCTGTGGTGGCTGTGGCTGTGCGGGTGTTGGCGCTGTTGGAGGCATCTGAGGTGTGCGTGGTGGCTGTAGTAGATGTTGATGGTAGTATACTGGCTGTGGAGGTGGTGGTGGCTGTGCTGGTGGTCTAGGCGGCATCGCGACCCCGATCCTGGACTCGATGAACTTGATGAGCGACAGTATCAGAAAGGCTAAGCTAACTATCATGGCTATCAGGAGCACATCCCCTATGAGGAGAAGCCTATATGAGAGCTCAGTAGCTATGCTTCCATAGAGCGCAAGTGCTACCGTGATTATGACCGCGGCAGCAACTCCCAGTGCAACTATCAGTGCAACCAGTCTCAGAGTACTCTGCGAGAGTCTTGCTGCTGGCGGCGGCCTAGATATGATGGCCATAGCTTGCTAGCCTACTGAGCAAGCCTGAGATTTATTAATGTATTGATATAGTAGATACATCCTTGTAGTCAATTTAAGGCAGATATAGCCACTCAGCGTGCTAATAAGAGACCTACACGCTCTCTATGAGGACCTCCCTGATGCTCAGCGGCAAGGTCCTGATAGTTGCAGAGAAGGACTCTGTCGCACGTACAGTAGCTGCATACCTGTCAGGAGGCAAAGTCAAGGTCCTGCGCGTAGGTAAGATAAAGACGTACCACTTCACGTGGAGAGGCTGTAGCTGTGTCGCCCTTGGTCTAAGAGGGCACATAATGGACTTCGACTTCGAGGAGAGGTACAACAGCTGGCTCAGAGTGAGTCCAGAAGTTCTCTTCAAGGTGGATCCTGTTCTTGTGGTTAGAGAGGAGACCGTCAAGTATGTACGCGTGCTGAGATACTACGCATCTAGAGTTAACACCATAATCCTGGCACTCGACTCCGATAGCGAGGGAGAAGCAATATCATACGAGGTCATTCTCGCGACGTACTCTGTAAATCCAAGACTAAGATACTATCGCGCACTATTCTCAGCTATCACAAAGAGAGACATCGAGAAGGCCTTCAACAGCTTGACAGCCCCGAGACCAGAGATAGCAAAGAAGGTCTTTGCCAGGATGATACTAGATCTGACTCTTGGCGCAGTGTTCACTAGAGTTCTAACTCTAAGCGTAAGAAAGTACCTAGGAGACAAGCTTGGATCTCGCTTTCTAAGCTACGGTCCCTGCCAGTCACCAGTTCTAAACCTGGTCGTACAGAGAGCTCTTGAGCGCGAGAAGTTTAAGCCAGAGAAGTACTACACAATCCACGTATATGCGAAGACGGAAGACGGGAAGCCACTGAGGCTAGATCACGTGAGAACATACAGGAGCAAGGAGGAGGCTCAGAAAGTTGCTCAGAGAGTCAAGGAGCATGGTTTCGCTAAGGTCACGCTTGTGAGAAACATAAAAGTGAAAATACCTCCACCTAAACCGCTAGACACGGTAGAGCTTGAACGTAGACTGAGCAGATTCTTCAACATAAGGGCAAAGATTGCTCTTGACATAGCTGAGGAGCTCTACAGGAATGGATACATATCATACCCGAGGACAGAGACGACAATATATCCACCGACACTCAACCTCAGAGAGATACTACAGGAGCTACTTGCGACGGAGCACAGAGAATACGTACAGGAGCTGCTTGCACAGCCTAAGCTGACACCAACCAGGGGAAACACTGACGACAAAGCTCATCCTCCGATTTACCCAACAGCTGGAGCAACAAGAGAGGAGCTACTTTCCAGGTTCAGACGTAGAGAGTTCTGGATAGTATACGACTTCGTTACTCGTCACTTCTTAGCTACACTGAGTCCGCCAGCAAGAGTACTCAGACAGGAGGTCATTGCTAAGGCAGAGAACGTTGAGCTGAGAGTCACAGGAGTGAAGATACTTGAGCTAGGCTACTGGCGCATATACCCCTTCGAGAAGGTCTCAGAGAAGATAGTACCTGAGCTAAGACCTGGAGAGAAGCTACGGATACTACGTGTCGAGGTCAGAGAGAACGAGACTAAGCCACCACCATACTTGTCAGAGTCAGAGCTTCTGAAGCTCATGAGGGCATATGGCATTGGCACGGATGCGACAATGCAGGATCACATACATACAAATGTTGTACGTGGCTACTTCAGAATATTCAGGAAGAGGTGCATACCTACTGAGCTAGGAAAGACTCTCATACTTGTGCTGTCAAAGCATGCATCAAGGCTAGTAGACCCGCACTTTCGGGCAAGAATGGAGAAGCTTCTCTCAGAGATAGTTCAGGGAAGAGACCCAAGGTCGGTCATTGAGGAGATGAAGAGAGAAGCATATCAGTACTACCTGAGACTGAGAGGAAAACTTGATGAGATCGGGAGAGAGCTCGCAGAAGCATTCCTAAAAACCTTCAGATATGCTAGATCAAAGTGAACCTTCACGTAGTTGGCGCGGGCCCCTCTGGACTGCTCTTGGCAAGGAGCTGTCTAGACCTATTCGACGAGGTGAGCATATATGAGGAGCACAGCACTGTGGGAGAACCTGAACATTGCACAGGCCTAGTCTCAAGAAAAATTCTCGAGCTGGTGCCAGAGGCTCAGAGGGTCGTGATTGGTAGCTACAGAGAGATCATAGTTGTTGATGAGAGACTTAGACAAGTAGCTGAGCTGAGGCTGGAGGAGCCTGCCGTGTTGCTAAACAGGAAGATGTTTGAGCAGGAGCTTGCACGCTACCTAGAGTCTAGAGGAAACGTGAGGCTTCTTCTCAGAGAGAGAGCAAGTGTATACTTAGACAGAGAAGTGCCAGTGATCGTGACTAGCAGGAGATCAGTTAGATGTTCAGACTCTGTAGTTGCTGTGTGTGAGGGTTCGGCTCAGAGAATCTCTCGCCAGATCTTGAGGTACCAGAGCAGAGACTACGTGTATGGTCTTCAGTGCGATGCAGTGTTAAGAAAAAGTCTAGGAGACTCCTCATCAATAATAGTGATACTATCCACAAGGTTCTCTAACAGGTACTTTGCATGGATAATACCGATCAGCGAGAGAGAGGTCAGGCTAGGCGTAGGATACTCTCGTGGACCAGGAACAGCATACCTAGCGAGACTATCGAGAGCCGTGAAGGTGTCAAAGTTGAGGAGAGTCTTTGGAGGTAAGATATTACTGAGCAAGCCTCCACGTATGCTAGGTGTAGGCAGGCTAGTCTTTGTTGGCGACTCCGTATCCCAAGTCAAGCCTCTCACAGGTGGTGGCCTCATGCTAATTACACTCACGACAATCCTCCTGTCTAGACTCATGCACATCTTGCTTGAGACACGGGACGTCAATGTGCTTGGTCAAGTCTACTCTCGTGTCTGGCACCTAGCATATGGTCACTACGTCAAGAAGATGCACAGGTTTAGAGAAGTACTGTACTCTGACGTAGTTAGCAGAGTACTGAGCATGAATATCCTTCCCATATCGCTTAGGTTCAGCATCAGCGACTTCGATGCTCAGCCTAGGTACCTGGCAGGACTCAAGCTACCTAGTTACGCACATGATCTCTCTCACCTGTTCAAGTAGTCTTGCTCCCTGCCCCTTAGTGAACCAGTCAGTCAATGGCTTTAGCTTTCTTATGACCTCCTCAGCCACTGCGTTCTTCAGGTCAAGTGGATGAATCTTACCCTCAGCATATAGCTTCACAAGCTCCTCAAACGTCCATATCTCCACCCTGCCGCCTCCATATTTCTCAGGTCTCTCTATGATGAAGGGTTCTCTTCTCTCGTCTCTGAAGGCGAAGAGTCTTGCAAGCTCAATTACCGGGTTCATAGTTGTGTCACGAGGAGGACAGTAGGCTCGCAGAATCTTCCTCCTTATCTCCTCAGGAGAGTCGTGGAGAAATATTGCGCTCTCGGGAACAGACTTACTCATCTTTAGCTCACTCAGCTCAGCCTTGTCGAGCTTGCCAGATATGTTAAGTGCTGGAAGAAGTCTATGAAAGAGAGCTACTGGCTTGACCTCTCGGTCATCAAGCCTGAGCTTCCTTATCTTAGACTTGTTCGCTACCTCTCTTGCCAGCACGTATGCCTTTCTCTGGTCAGTTCCTCCGTGCGCGATGTGTGCACCAAGTATGAAGACGTCTGCCACCTGCATTATTGGGTATATTAGCCATGCCATAGGTATGGACTCACCCATCTTTCTCCCAAGTATCGTTAAGCTGTGTCTAGCGTCAGATAGAGTCACTATCCTAGATAGATCGAGGACTAGGGTCCAGTAGTCAGGATTTTCCTCATAGACCTTGCTCGCGAGAGCAAAAGTCACACTGTCTGGGTCTCCACCTAGAAGCTCTATGCACTTCTTCAACGTCTCTCTGAAATACGTCACAGCAACTCTCCTTATGGTGTCTAGGTCTCCTCCAAGCTTGTTGTTTATCCATGAATGTAGGTCTGCGAGAAATATTGTTGGCTCAACTTTTGCCCTCTGCAGATCAACGACCTTGCTCATACACACAATTCCTGTCCCTATGTGCACATATCCCGAGATCTCAAATCCAATGTAGTGCCTCACTCTACACCCAGTTTCAAACATCTCTCTGAGCTCATCCTCAGTAATTATCTCCTCTGTAGGGTACTTCTTGACGAGACTAAGCCTAGTCTCAACATCCACGCCCTCCCTCAATGATGCACGGATTTAACAATACTCTTTAGAGACTCTACAGAACGAGATACCTGAGCTCTTCATGTCCATAGTAGACGTATCAGGCAAGCCTCTTCTTGTCAGAAGAGACACACACGTAATTGCGCTAGTGAAGCTGTGTGTAGACCAGTCATCACTAGCTCCAATAAGAGACAGAGTGTATAGGCTCTATGACTCTTCCTGCAGACTTGCATGGGCAATACTGCCTCTACTTCACCCACTTCAGATAGGAGAGACCAACATTAAGCTAGAGCTTCATGGAGACATACTACGCATAGATGCACAAGCAAGAACTATCTACAGAACTGGCGTAGAGATGGACACGCTCACAGGGGTAGCAGCCGTAGTCTCAGCATTGCCTTACTATCTCAGAGCACCTGTAGAGCTTCTGAGCATGAAAGTCGAGAAGAAGATCAAGTCGTTTGAGGAGAAACTTGAGTCACAGAGAATAGACACGTCCAACATCGTAGACATCAAGGGAGCAGTAGAGCTAGAGGACCCTCAGCGTAGTCTCATTGAGCTCAGAGGTGTTGGCACGATTAAGCTAAAGCCAGAGACTGTAGAGAGGATCCTCAGAGGAGGTGTCGAGAAAGGTAATGTAGTCGAGTTCTCACGTGCATGCATGCTTAGAAACATGAAGATACTTCCTCTACTACTTGCCCAGAGCGAGGGATGTTGCAAGGTTCCTCTACTTCAAGGTGCAGGTACCGAAGTGCTCGCGGAGGATGACTACGTCCAGGTAAGCATCTGGACGAGATTCTTGTCAGCCAGTCCGTGGTTATGCTACTCCTGCACGCTGTTCAGTCTCCTCTCAGGACTTCTCTCGGTGTGGGACATGGTCAAGAAGTATGAGAAGGATGAGTCAGGCCAGTACCCAGTCACTGAGATAAGGAGTGTCAGAGTTACTGTTGAGTCAGGCCAGCCTTTCTAAGGACCTCAGAGAACACGTAGTCTACCTCTCTGCTAGCTTCCTCTACATCCTTTATGGAGTCTATTGATCTCCAGTAGACGTCCTTGAATATTACGGCCTTGAGCTTTCTCTCACGTGCGAGTCTGGGAAAAGTCGTTGTCTCGATGTCTCCCTTCTCTGGGAGGTAGTTGAAGATCTCTCTAGTGAATGCGTATACTCCAGCGTTTATGAGGTACTCGAGGCTAGGCTTTTCTCTAAACTCAAGTATGTAGCCGTTCTCGTCTACGTGAACTATGCCGTATGGGCTCCTCATTGGAGTCAAGGCGATAGCTCCAATGATGTCTCCCTTGAGCTCGTTGAGCAGTCTATCTACAGGTATGTTTGTGAGCACGTCTCCATTAACTACGACAAACCTCTCGCAGTCCTCGAGGAATGGCTCTGCATGCTTTATTGCTCCACCTGTACCTAGAGGCTCCTCCTCCACTGAGTAGTATACTCTCACTCCGAGCCTCGAGCCGTCGCCTATGGCCTCGAATATCTTACTTCTGAGGTAGCCTACAGCTAGAACTATGTCCTTTATGCCGTAGCTCTTTAGCCACAGTATCTGCCACTCAAGTATTGATCTTGGACCAACCTCTATGAGTGGCTTAGGCTTCTCTAGAGTTAAGGGTCTTAGTCTCTTTCCAAATCCTCCGGCTAGTATTAGTGCCTTAACGCGAGACATGTAGTACACTTGTACGGCATTTAGACTTTAAAGCGTGATCTAACTCAGCATGATAAGCATTGAGTCAATTTGAGAGAAGCTTAACTTAGAAACATACCTTCAATAGTGCACGATCCCGAAATTCTGGATCGGGGATCAGAGTGTCAAAGGGCTATGATCCTGTAGCTATCGCGAGAGCAGTTTACCCACGAGTCTGCATGATCAGGGAAGGCGTAGAGTACAGGAAGTACTACAGGTTTAGGGGAGGTAGATGGTATGGAGGCATAGCAACTGGTGATGTAGTTGGATGCAATCTTCGCTGCAGGTTCTGCTGGGCGTGGAACAAGGGCTCCTACCGGTTTGACATTGGAACCTTCTACAGGCCAGACAACGCCTTGAGGAAGATGCTCGATATTGCTCTATCTAGGGGATACCGCTACATAAGACTGAGCGGTGCTGAGCCAACGCTGTCGAAGCTGCACTTGCTGCAGATGCTTGAGCTCCTTGAGAAGCTGAATGTCAAGGTCAAGTTCATACTTGAGACAAATGGCATAGAGATAGCGCTTGATGACGACTTTGCAAGCAGGTTAGCCAGGTTCAGAAGGCTCATAGT
>JALWFJ010000081.1 GCA_027036495.1 Thermoproteales archaeon | reverse complement strand
GCTGGTCTTTTCCTCTCTCCTTAGCTCGTCTACTAACCTTACTTGCATCTGCTATCTTCCAGCTTCCATGTTCCTCGATGTATTCCAGGTCTTCCTCCCATCCATACCCCTTCCTCACAGCCCACTCACATCCCTCGTTCAGGACGCGGTCAAGCTCGTCTATTGTCAGTCTGAGGAGTCCCCTCTCTCCTAGCCCGGCAGGTACCAGGCTGAAGATCGTGTCTACAAGCATCTTGAGCTTAGGTCTGACATCCTTCTCTGTGAGGTTGGTTACCAAGAGCCTGACACCACAGTTTATGTCGTATCCTATGCCTCCAGGACTGATCACGCCATCCTCAGCGTCAATTGCTGCAACTCCACCAATTGGGAAGCCATAGCCTTGATGTCCGTCAGGGAGAACTATGCTGTACCTGTATATGCCTGGCAGGCATGCAACGTTTGCTGCCTGTTCAAGCGTCGCATCACTCTTCATCTTCTCGAGGAGGGGCTCGCTTGCGATTATCAGGGCTGGAACACGCATGCAGGGCTTGTAGCCCTTTGGTATCTCCCAGAGACACTCCCCGATCTTCCTAAGTGGTGGTACCATAGAAAACCTTCGAGGGGAGAAGCCTCTGATCTTAATAAAGCTTAGCTGAAGCTAACCTGCTAGCCAGACTGCCCTAGAGGTTACTCTTATAATAAGTGAGGCTCACTGCAGAGTCAGATGAGTCTAGAGGTAATAAGGGGACCCGTTGTGAAGGTTGGAGATAACGTAGATACAGACGTGATAATACCTTCAAAGTACCTGGTATACACAGACCCAGAGACTCTAGGCAAGCACTGTCTTGAGCCACTTATACCAAACTTCCACGAGATAGCAAAGAAGGGAGTCATACTTGTTGCAGGAAAGAACTTCGGGATGGGCAGCAGCAGAGAACAAGCAGCAATAGCACTCAAAGGCGCAGGTGTGAAGGCAGTGATAGCAGAGTCCTTTGCTAGGATATTCTTCAGGAATGCGATAAACAACGGACTACCCGTAGTGATGTGTCCCGGAGTAACCAAGGTGGTGAATAACGACGATGTTGTCGAGATAAGGCTGCTAGAGGGAAAGATAATCGTTGAGGGGAAGTGTGAGCTCACATTTAAGCCCCTAGATCCCAAGATACTTGAGATACTGAGGGCTGGAGGACTTATACCTTATCTGAAGAGGAAGCTAGGCATAGAGTAAGGGTTATCTTGAAGAGATGAAGATAAGGACACGGGTTGATACACATGATAATACCAGTACGCTGCTTCACCTGTGGCACACCTCTAGGTCATCTCTGGGAGAAGTTCAAGGAGCGTGTACTGAGAGGCGAGCCACCTGGGAAGGTTCTGGATGAGCTTGGAGTAAGAAGATACTGCTGTAGGCGAGTACTACTAGCACATGTAGAATTAATTGATCAGCTGTTGCAGTTCTCTAGGTTTAAGTAGGTTCTTTAAGAGAGTAACAAGTGGCTTAAGCTTAAGTAATCTCTTAAACTCCTCATAGTAACTTGAGCGTCCTCTAAGAACTCTGGACACGGGCTCACTCCTGGTCAGTATGTTTCTGATACATCTATCTAAGACGTCGTCAACGCGGTACTTTATCGGAAGTATGACTCTCCTAGACAACTTTAGGTCTCCAATTATGCTGCTGATCATGTTGAGGTAGGTCTCAAGAGGGCGTGAAGGTCTCTTCAGCACTGATAAGGCAGCAAGAATTCCTGATAAGACTGCGAAGGTTATTCCTTCGCCTGTAGAGTAATCTATTAGTCCAGCTGCGTCGCCAGCAAGAAGGACATTTCTAGGCGACATGTCTGTGCTGGGTAGGTATATGTCTCCAGGAAGTGCATGACCACGAATATCGAATATCTCGTTAATCTCGTAGAGCTTGGCTCCAAGAACGAGCTTATTTCTCACCGTCACTCCACTCTTAGGCTCAGACGTTAGCTCGCCATATCCTATATTTGCACCGTCTCTCAACGGGAATATCCACAAGTATCCTGGACTCTTGCGGGAAAGTCTGAAGTCAAGTATCGCTACGTCAGGTCTGCCTCTGTACCTGCCATAGGCCCTGACTGCGTAAGGCGAGAAGCTCATTGTCACTCCTAGCTCTCTTCTCACTGCTGAGTACACTCCATCGCACCCTAGCACGACCTTAGCCTCAATGTCTTGACTATTGCATTGAAGCACAACCTTGTCCCTGCTTACCAGCAGCTTCCTCACCCTATCTTGCACGAGCTCGACACCGCACTCATCAACGACATGACGCATAAACTTGTAGTCTAGAATCTCTCTCCGAACAGTGACAAATATCCTCTCTAGCCTCAGTAAGTATGTGGATCTACTATGTACAAGCATGACCTCATTTATAACGTTCTCGATGAGGTCAACGTATCCTGGAAACACTAGCTGAAGAAGAAGCTGACACCTCCTCGTTAAGCCACCTCCACAAGGCTTAACTCTGCCAGGATAGGGCTCAACTAGGACTACCCTAACGTTGTTCTCTGCGAGAATCTTAGCTGCAGATAGCCCAGCGGGACCACCACCAACAATAACAGTTTCTACGCACACTATTTACCAAAAGTTAACGCTAGAAAGATAAGCACTTCAGCAGAGCTAGCTCAGGGAACTAGTCTGTTAGCAAGCTACGAGCAAATGTTCAGACTGTTAGCTGACATACTTGCTGGCAGAGAGCAGGCAAGAGAGCTACGGTTTAACCGCTCCTACATCACTGTCTCTGAGCTTGCGCAACAGCTGTATTGTGAATATAAGATTGATCTTGCTCATAGAGAGGGAAAGA
>JALWFJ010000080.1 GCA_027036495.1 Thermoproteales archaeon | reverse complement strand
CTAACGTTGATGCTGCCTCTATGACATAGTCTTGGCTTGATCTCTACATCTATCTTCACTGTCAGTGTGGTCTCTCTGTACCTGATCATGAGAGGATTGAAGAGGTATGCTCTCACGGTCACATGACTGTATCTACCTGACCTACATGCAGTCACCTTGATGATGTGCTCACAGAGGTATGGTGTAAGTAGCTTGCATCCCCATGCTAGCAGCCTTCTCCCTCCTTGCTCAGTCTTGAAGCAGGGTGGCAGCATTATGATCACGAGGAATGGACCTAGACCAGATAGGGCAGCTATCTTGACCCTGAGCTCTGCCTTGTCTCCAACGACGAGTTTCTCAGGTGCCTCAATGCTTACATGAGCTTCGGGCTCCCCCATCAGTGCTCCAGCCACGAGCATGCATAGTGGTAGTAGCCCAGCAACAGCCAGTGAGTAGTCTAGAGTCAGCGTGCCTAGGAATAGGAGGATAGTTCCAACACTGAGGTAGAGACATATCGTCTCTCTCAGTACATGTGTGCTCTCTCTCACCATGCTCTCGGCATCTTCGGTACTGGGACTCTTGCTAGGTGATTCTTGACTACGTCTTCGCACCTAGTGTCAGCTACATGTTCAGGTCTCAGATATATGTGGTGTGCAAGGACATCTACTGCCAGGAACTGGACATCATCTGGCACCACGTAGTCTCTCCCCTCTATGAGTGCCAGTGCCCTGCTAGCCTTCATCAACATCATTGCTGCTCTTGGACTTGGTCCAGCCAGCACTCTGGGGTCCCTCCTTATCGACTGAACTAGCATGCCTATGTATCTCAGCACAGCATCGTCAACGTAGATCTTGGACTCAACTATGTCCTGTATCCAGACCACCTCGCTCTTAGACAGTACTGGGCTCACGTGCACAGAGGGGTCGTCAGTCCTCCAGCTTATCCTTCTTCTCAATATCTCAACCTCCTCCTCCACAGTAGATGGATATCCAAGACAGAGACGCATCGTGAATCTATCAAGCAGTGCCTCTGGAAGTGGATACGTCCCCTCAACCTCTATCGGGTTCTGTGTCGCGAGCACTATGAAGGGCTCATCAAGCTTGAAGGTCCTTCCCTCAATAGTGACCTGCCTCTCCTCCATTGCCTCCAGGAGTGCTGCCTGTGTCTTTGGTGGTGCTCTGTTTATCTCGTCTGCAAGCAAGACGTTCGTGAATATTGGTCCTCTCACTAGTCTGAACTTTCCTTTAGCTGGAACCCAGATCTTGGTTCCAACTATGTCTGAGGGGAGTAGGTCAGGAGTGAACTGTATTCTCTTGAAGTCACATCCAAGAGCCTTGGCTAGGATCTTAGCAAGCACCGTCTTTCCGAGACCTGGGTAGTCCTCAAAGAGTATGTGTCCACGAGATAGAATTGCTGCAAGTATCTTCTCAAGTATCTCCACCTTGGTCACATATATGCTCGATATCGTGTCTATGATCCTGTTTACTGCCTTACATATCTCAGAGAGCACCATGCACTTATAGCCTAGGTGAGTCTCAGAGTCTGATAACTCTACCTTTCACCCTGAGCACACTCTCTGAACAACAGTCCTCACGTGTTCCATGCTTGATGAGGCTAGTGAGACGAGCAGTGGAACAGGTATAGACAGTACAGCTGCTATCTCACACAGAGCGAAGACATCTATGAGTGATGCACCGTGAGCTAACAGGTATAGTGAGCACAGCACCATGCTTACCGCAGCTACTATGAGAGTGCCTGATGCGATGTAGAGCTTCTTGTTACATCTCCTCACGTCTCTGGACAAGTCTCTGAGCACATCATCAACCGAGCATCTGCCCTCCGCGAGAAGCTTGGCTACTGCCCTCAGGACTGCCAGTCTGCTCAAGATGTTTCTCCTCAGGTAGAGCCTCTTGAGAAATCCTGGAAGCAGTGCTGGAACAGGCTGATCCTCGTAGCTCAGGACGGCATCAAGAGCTCTCTCTAGCACATCGTCGCTCATGCTTGCCGTGGCTATGAACTTGATCAGCGGCTTCTTGTCTCCATGCAGGACAAAGCTCTCGTAGACTTTCTCAACCTTGATCCTCAGCTTATCACTGACTGGCGGCTCCTCTCTGAGCAGCTGATCTATCTCTCGCTCAAGGAGAGAGACTGACTGAGCTCTAACCTGAGCTATGCTCGTTATCGTGCCAAGAAGCAGGTACAGTGCCGCTGCTGTGACCACTATGTCTACTATTGGCACCACCGCAGGCTTGAGCTCCTCTATGTATGGCCTAGCAAGGAGATATAGAAGCACTAGAAGAACTAGAGACGCAGCTAGTGCACCAGCCTTGACAGGAGATCTTCCTCTGACATCACTGCCAGAGACGTAGCTTGACGCCACATAGACCACTGATCCGGTTAGAAGAGGAGCAGACACCACCGTGACCAAGCTGGAGTGTATGGACAGCATGAGTGCTAGAGACGTCAGAATAAGCACTAGCGGCAGCATTGAGGCAGAGTGATAAGCAACTATAACCATGGACAGCACAGGCAGGACATATCCAAGGTAGCGTGCTGAGACGTACATGCTCATGAGCATGGAGACCAGCAAGAGTGACGTCACTAACGCTCCACTAGACACCACGTAGAGCACGATGCTGCTCGGAGACAGATCCTCTTGATCTAGTCCTCTCCTGAGACTAATTCCGGCAGCTAGAAGAGAACCTGCTAGAAACACGTCTCTCCTAGCTCTGCTCAGCAGGTGTAGAGCACCAGGAGCTGGGTAGAGCACGCTAGGCAGGACGTAGTACAGCACTAGGTAGAGCACGACTATGCTTAACAGAGCTCTAGCTATGGCTATCCAGCCTCTTCTTCTCATCTCTAGTACACCTTGAATCCAAGTCTTCTAAGTGCTCTAACCATCTCAACAAGATGTTCTCTCTTAACGTCATGTGGACTATAACGGGCAATCTCGAATATCCTAGTCACAGTCTCGAGATACTCTCTCGCGAACTTTCCTCTAAGTCTCTCAAGGATCTGTCTCGGAGTTAGAGACTCTGGGTCAATGCCGCTCCTCCTAGCATGTTCAAGCACGGTCAGGTTGTAGAGTCTCTCACACTCAGCCCTGTAATCAACTATGCGCACTTTCTGTTCAGCGACAACGGTGTTGTCGACTAGTATCCTCATCCTGTACTCACCTTCTCTCGGAAACTTCACTAGGTGCATGCATCCTGTCCCCACATAGACTCCATCTACAACTAGCTTGATGCGGTCACAGGGTACTTCAGATCCATCTCTTGTGCTTACCTGAATTAGCACTCTCAGAGGAGCATCTAGTCCCCATAGTGGAGGCATGTCTGGCTCTACGTCAGGTAACACTATGCGAGCATGATACCCATGGCTCATGTGCCTGGAGGCACGTGCAGCTCTTGTCTCTGAGGTGCGTGAGGCTGCTAGCTTTCTGTAGAGCAGGAGCCCAGACACTGTAGCTACAGCTAGTACCAGTATAAGTATCGCCGGCACCGGGCTAGCTCTAGAGAGATGCAGAACATATGGCCTAGACAGAGTGTAAGGATCTCGTGAGTGAAAGACTAGAGTTAGCAGGGATGATCTCACATGTGTCAGACTTAGGTTGAACCTGCCGTCAACTACTGGGTAGCATGTGCCATACTCCTTCACGCAGACCTCTCCCTCTAGAGGCTCTCCAGCCCTGTCCACTATGGTTCCACGTATGTATACTCTTCCTCCTCTAGTCACGACATGTACGTCTCTAAATAGTGCGACCCTGTATAGACCTATCCTAAATACTGGATCTATAGATCTCAGATCTCCTACACATATTCTAGCTATGTACTCTCCTGGTCTAAGTTTCGTGAGGTTAAGCGTAGTCTCTCCCTTGCTCCAGGTCAGGTTCAGGCAGAGAGCTGGTTGCTTGCCATGTGTAGCATATAGGCAGAGCATGGGCTGACCAAGCCTGTATAGGTCGCTGTAGCCTCCGACAACGTATGTAACCTTGTAGCTTCTTCTCGTCAAGTTCAGCTTCTCAGAGCTGCTGTTCCACACATATAGACATTTGTTGTCTATGCATATCTTGGCCTGAACTGGATACATCACTATGGTTGCTCTCGTGTATGCATATTCTGGAGATCCTCCGTAAAGAAACGTGACTCTGCACGGAGAGAGACCGTATATTGAGACCTCAAGGTGGTCTCCACTGAGATGCGCACTGCAGAGCCCTCGAGCAAGTAGTCTTGCTTGTCCACTACTCAGAAGATACTCTATCACGTCCAGGTAAGGAGAACGTATCTTGACATTGACTAACTTGTGGACAGCTATGCACGATGTGCACTGTGGCTGAAAGTCTAGCCTCCTAGTCACGAATATCGTTGGGTCACTTCTGCTTGAGAGATAGTTGCTTGTACCTCCATACACTGCATAGACTACGTATCTTCCAGGTTGAATCCACGTTGGGAGAGTACAGGTGACGTTGAAGCTGCCATGCTTGACCTCTCCCTCACACGAGACTACTGGTCTAGCAGACTTACTCACAGCAATGTACACATGCACCTTGCCGTGCGTCACTGGTCTCTCTCTGTCAGTTAGCACTCTTCCAGCAATGCTGAGCTTATATCCTGGTGCTAGGTATGGTGATGGGTAGATCCTGTCTACGTAGGTTCTAGTTCTTGCACGGATTATCACAAGCACTGGCAGCTTGACCAGAGTGTTGTTAAGCACAGACCTGAGAACTATGTTCACTGTGTCGTTAGCTGGAGGAGCATATGAGCGGGCACATACACGTAGCTTGATCCACCCCCATCCTTGACTAAGAACCTCAGCCTCCGAGTATCTTCCACCCTCCACCTCAAGCACGGTCCAGTAGCCAGGAGGCAACGTTATCCTTGAGACGTTGCAGTGTCCTCTGAGCACGTACACGTATGGTGATGGTGCACCCTTAGACTCTCCACCGCTGCCTGAGGCGCCTGTGCTCTCTCCCTCTACTCCAGATCCTGAAGAGGCTCCCCCTACCTGAGATCCTCCTCCCCCACCTTCACCTGCTCCCCCACCGCCACCGCTAGCCCCAGAGTGCCCACTCACTGATGTTGCAGCAAGAGGCGAGGATGCACCAAAAGCTCCCGGAGGAGTGAAGTCCAGCGGAATCCACACTCCACACAGCTCACCATACCTAACTGCAATATCTCCAACATGGGTCGTGGGACAGGGAACTAGAATCTCAGTCCATGCATGACCTAGATCGGCGGTGACGACAGCCTCTCTCCCAACCACTGGAGCGACATACCCTACAGCGAGCCTGGAGGGGACACCTAGGACTCTCAGAACAAGAAGCGCCACCAAGTTAGCTACGAGGCAGTTAGCCTCTCTCCCTCTAGTTAGCACATATACTAGAGGATCGACGTCTCTAGGAACATCTATTCTCCTTGAGTAAATGTATCTAGACCTGATCCAGCTCCACAAGCTCTTAACTACACACTGTAGTGACCCATAGCCGCACCTCTCTAGTATCTGACTAGCAACTTGCTGAAGATATGGCCTAAGTCCATCAGGAACCTCAAGGTAGATCCCGGGTACATGCCTGTCTAGCCTCCTCTCCTCGCTCAGAGTCACGTCGCTGAGAATCTCTCTTATTACTGCTGGTGGTATCACTTGCGATGATGCTCTGTATGTCACTAGATCTCCATCCGCCAACAGCACGTCCGTGTCTCGACAGAACTTTAGTGTGACTGTGCCCTCGTGTCTCTCGATCTGTATAGAATATAGATATGTTATATGTGGAAGAGCTAGCTCTACTCCAGGAAGAAGAGAGACCCCCTCCAGGGAGGTCATGTTTATCAGGTAGACAACCCTGCACGTGAGCTTGCTGGGTCTCTCTCTGAGAGCAACCTCGATGAAGCCGCTATAGGTGTCGTACCTGTGTTGCGCAGTCTCGAGCACGTAATCTAGTCCCTTTTTCTCTATGTAGTCATACACGTATGTCTTAACGTACATGTAGGCTCTATCTCCTATGCTGCAGGTACTTCTCTCGAGTACCAACTTAAACACTACTTTCCTTACCGGAGTAGCTGAGAGCAGCTCTCTAAGTGATACCTTGCTCTCAGCCTCTGGGATTACTGACCTGTTTAGAAGAGGACTACTTGGTCCAAGTGCTCCTCTTCCTCCAACAGCACTGCCGGGAGGAACATATAGGCTATGCCTGAGCTTCGTGTAGATGATCTTGGTCAGCATGGTTCCTGCTAGAGCGAGCAGTGCTGCAAGTGCTAGACCGAGTGCCAGTCTGAGAGCTGTGGACACTTCAACTGCCTGTGCCTACACGGATATTTTAACAGTTCCTGCGCAGATGAACCAACCTTTAAAGATTAGCGTGTTCTCAGGTAGTCTCGATGTCGCCTGTAGTCAAGGTGAGGGATCCCTCGCTCGCAGAGAGAGGCCGTGTCCAGATTGAGTGGGCTGAGAGGCACATGCCAGTACTGATGAGGATACGTGAGAGATTCAGAAAGGAGAGACCTCTTGAGGGCATAAAGATAGCTGCAAGTCTCCACGTCACGAAGGAGACCGCGGTCCTTGTTAGAACCTTGATAGCTGGAGGTGCACAGGTAGCGCTGGCACCCTGTAACCCTCTCTCAACGCAGGACGATGTGGCTGCTGCACTTGCGGAGGAGGGAGTATATGTCTATGCTTGGCGTGGAATGAGCGAGAGAGACTACTACAACGCCATAGGTAACGCGCTCTCGATAGAGCCGGACATAACAATGGACGATGGTGCTGACGTGATAACCACTTTTCACAAGCTTGCACTAGGGGTAGAAGATGACACTACCAGGTGGGCAAGAGAGACCGCAGGTGAGCGCGACTACTCTAAGCTCATCGAGAAGGTTCTTGGAGGGACTGAGGAGACAACAACTGGCGTCATAAGGATAAGAGCAATGGAGAGGCAGGGCATCCTGAGGTACCCAGTCATAGCGGTGAACGAGTCCTACACTAAGTTCATGTTTGATAACAGGTATGGCACTGGTCAGTCAACCTGGGATGGCATACTGAGAGCAACGAACATTCTCGTTGCAGGAAAAGTAGTAGTAGTAGCAGGATATGGCTGGGTGGGACGAGGAGTAGCAATGAGGGCACGTGGACTAGGAGCAAGAAGAGTCATAGTGACAGAGGTCAACCCAGTAAGAGCACTCGAGGCAGTGATGGACGGGTTTGAGGTCATGCCAATGATCAGAGCAGCAGAGATAGGAGATATCTTCATCACAGCTACAGGAAACATGAAGGTCATAAGAAGAGAACACATGGAGAGAATGAAGGACGGAGCAATACTAGCAAACGCAGGACACTTCAACGTTGAGATCTGGATACCTGACTTAGAGGAGTTAGCAGTATCGAAGAGAGAAATAAGACCTGGAGTGACGGAGTACACACTGAGAAATGGAAGGAAGCTCTACCTTCTAGGAGAAGGAAGACTAGTGAATCTAGTGTGTGCTGAGGGTCACCCAAGCGAGGTCATGGACATGTCATTCTCAAACCAGGCACTTGCAGTGGAGTACCTGGTCAAGAACCGAGGCAGACTCGAAAAGAAAGTGTATAAGCTGCCTGACGAGCTAGACACAGAGGTTGCAAGACTGAAACTACAGTCAATGAACATAGAGATAGACGAGCTAACAGAAGAGCAGAGAAAATATCTCGAGAGTTGGACAACAGGAACTTAGAAACAACACCTAGGTTAAAACAAAAATAAAGATAGTAGGTATTGCTAAAGTAACTCTAATACAGAAAAAAGAAAATTAGAGAAAGCGAACTTCTCCTAGTTTACTCTTAGTGTTCTAGCTCGATTACCAGCTTTGGCAGTCTTGGCACTTTATGACTCTTTATCTCTTCAAGCAACTTTGTTAGATATGGTGCTAGTAGCTTGCGCCAACCAACCAGGTTTGGATCTGTGTTGATCTTGTATATCAAGTTGTTCAGCACCTTCAACGCGTTGCTCCACTGCCTCATCTTGGCGTACGTTATTGCTAGTGCTATTGATCCGTATATGTAGTAGTTTCTGTGTGCAACTTCTCTACAGCTTATCTTTGGGTGATCTACGAGCCACTCAAAGTCTCTCAGTGCCTTCTCGAGGTAAGTCTTGTTGCCTGTTATGTTTGCAAGCATTAGGTAAGCTATTCCTCTCTCATAGAATGCTCCTGGTATCTCTCCGGGTATTGGAAAGCTCGCTATGTTAAGGACGTCACTGCACGTCTCTACGTCCTTCTTCAGGTACTCTATTGCCTTTCTTACATCCCCCTCACGTAGTGCCACTATTGCTAGTAGTCTGTAGGCTTCACCAACATAGTCTGAGCTTGGGAACTTCTCTACTATTTCCTTAGCATACTTTGCAGCTAGGTTATACTTTCCAAGACTTAGGGCTGCCCATGCAGCTGGTGCTAGTGCTAGATCTGCCTCGTAGCTCCAGTGCGAGACGTAGAATCTCATTAGTTTGAGTACGCCTGTGTAGTTTCCTCTTTCAAGTTCAACCCACATCAAGTGCTCGACTGCGGTGTCTATTGGGTATATGTCTATTGCTCTTATGTAGTAGCGTCTAGCCTTGTCTATCTCAGCCATAGACAGATATACTCGGGCAAGGTTTGTGTATACTGCAGCTACTCCCTCTCTGCCTAGATATTTTCTGATCACGTTGATGTGTCTTAGTGCATCTAAGTATAGAGGAACTATGTACTTCTTCCTGTTAGTATAGTAGCAGTAGTAGTCAAATCTTGCATTAGCTATGCCGAACTCTGCAAGCGGTTTACACCTGGCATTAATGGCAGCACATCTGGAGAACGCCCATATGGATAGCTCATACAG
>JALWFJ010000079.1 GCA_027036495.1 Thermoproteales archaeon | reverse complement strand
TTCTAGAACGTCTCTGTCCCTTCGCAATAGAGCTACATGGAGGCTTGATGACATGCCTAATTGCACATAATCTCTCACGTCTGTTGCTCTCCAAGATAGGAGAGCTCGGCACAAAGTACCTAGAGGAGGTTCTCAGGAAGAGACTCATACTGATACCACCAGCTCCTAGAGACTTTCCTGAGTTCTCACTCGAAGATCTCAATGTCAAGTGCAGACTAGTCTGCTGGCTCGAGGGACATTACTTCTTTGAGTGCATAGACGTACTAAGGGATCTCAAGTTCTACTTTGCTATGCGACTACACATCTACGGTCTAGCACCCATATCAACAGCATCCTGCTCAATCTCAGCAGCACTATTAATTGCCAAGAGCAGACTCAGCTAACCCCACACATCAAGACAAAAACTCTAGAGGACTCACCATGCCTAACCACAAAGTAACTTTCAAATTTCTGAAACAATAGTCTTGGCCCACTACATTAATCCATGGCCGCCAATCCTGTTAGCAGTATTGTCAGTAACATCTTAAGCAAGCTCGACAGTAAGAGCAGATATTATAAAGGATTATAAAAGACACTAAAAAGTCATTAAAATGCTATTCGGATATTCCTTTGAGAAAGCCAATGCGGAGCATGGAGGTACTTTTTGTCTTCTCATTAATATTTATGAGACTCAGAAAAGATCTGCCGTATAGTGATGAGTCGGAAATGCATAAGAGATCATTGAGAGTCTCAAAACCGTACGTTAAACGGCAATTAGTGAAAGTTTGACTTCGACTGTATTATGCTTGAACTTCTAGGCCAGGTGTTTCCTTCACGATTTATATAAGTTGTATTTTCTATTATGTTATCATGTTATTTTATTACTTTAGCTATTTGTGTTGCAAGTTACGTAACTGTGTGTAAGCGTTGAAAAACATACATAAATGAGTACTAGTTAAGCTAAGTCCTAGCTAATTAAAGCTAGAACTAGTCCAGCATCAACCGACAAGCCTTGACTCTACACAGATCTTTGAGCGAAATATGGGTCTCACTCGAAGTTCTAGGCCTGGTCCCGTGACCCAATGTACGTCCATATATAAGTCTTTATATTTAATAAACAATGTTATATTTCGACCCGTAATATGTGATCTCAATAATCTAGTCTTGATTAAGCAACTTTCAATTACGTTATCTTCTTTTGATCTCCTCTCTCACACCTTGGTGGCATACAACGATAGTTCGTGTATAAAGTGAAAGAATATGAGAGAATGTAGTCTGAACCAGATAGTACTAATGATCTGAGCTACCTGTTCTAGGTGGAAGGTGAGGATTTTATGAGAAAAACCAGGTTTTATTGAAGTTGTGTTGAGTACTCGTTTATTATTGTAAGTTTCTGGTTTTGTCTTTGGATTGACTTTAGGTAGGTGGCCAACAGCCGCAGCTTAAATCTATCCATTTAGATCCACCGGTATCGTTATCCACGTTACCCCATTTGTCGACGGCTATTACTGCCCAGGCACTTAACTTAGTTGTTATTGGACAATCTATTAGTGCAGCTAATCCATCAGCTCTTATAGATACTGCTATATCTGTGCTGTAGACTTTATGCTTAAAGTCACAGTTCACAAATGGTGGATTAACTTTGTAGTAAGACTTGTCAGCTACTAGTTTGACCTCTTTGCCTGGATTCACGTAGAATCGTCCTTTAGCGCACACCTTGTACACCAGGTGTCCAGAAATATACCATGCTCCACATGCTTCATCCTCAATGTAGTATCCTAGTGTTGTGTAACGAGGCTTATCTCCAAGCTGTACTGCTAACTTGTAGCTTGTTACGTTAACTTCTCTGTAAGCTTGCAGCTGCATGTATGTTGTTATAGCGCGTTGTATCAGCTGTTCACTGACAGCAATTACGCCACTAGTTCTTAGAAGTTCAAGTGTCATCTTCGTATACTTCATAGTCTCAGTACTTGTTGAAGTTGTGATGGGTACATTCTCACCATATTGCTTTATGGGAATTAGTTTAGAGGGCAGAATCTTGCCTGTAGCTAAATCAATAACAATTGGAGTTAACTTGATGTTACTGTTCATGAATAGGACTAGTAGCTTCCTGCCATTATACTCAATGAGCTGTGCAGCATCTATCTTACCTAAACCTCCAAACTTCTTTATGATCTCCATTACCTGCCTATTCTTATACAGTATCTGCACAATTTCGTTAGACTTTAACAACCTTGTCTCAACGTTTAACGGCTTAACACCATCAAGCAAGTTTAACGGCTTAACAACCTTCTTATAATATTCCACTTTCATTTCAAGATCATTATAAACAGACCAAGCTAAACTAAGACTATTATTAGTAACATCCATGCAATTGTTATTCAATGTAGAACTCAAATATGCAGCACAAGCACCGAGTAAAGAGAGAACTATTATACTCACTGCAACGATCATTAAGCCTCTTCTAGACACACTGATGTGCACGTTAGTATTGTAGCTGCTTACTACTTAACCTTTGTTGTCCATAATCTGTGGTTATGGTTAATGAAGATTAAACGTGTGAATATATGTAACGCTGCTACTGTACATAATTGAGCATTATTCATAGAGATTGTTCTAGTTTAAGTCCAAAACAATGTATAAGAGAGCAGTCTCGGAGAGACCAAAGAGATAATCTCTTCATTACTGTAGTTAATTACAGGTCTTGACTCTTGAATAATGAATCTACAACTAATTCATGAATAACAACTATACACAGAGATTATACTCCTAACCCTTGTTTAATCGTACCGGTACCTTGACTAACCTAGACTACAAGCAACTAAATCCTAATAATCAGAATATGGGCCTAGCCTAGGTGCAGGAACAGGTACATTCAGGTTCAGGAGGAGGAGCTATGTCTAGGAAGTACCAATGTAGTAGATCCACGTCATGCAAATTGATACAGGTTATACAAACCCAACGCCATAATCAGTACGCTATGTTCATACATGCTATCTAAACACTCAGAATCTGGCCAGATCTTGTCTTTTGTGTGTTTTAGAGCAGAAGCATTGATTTTGTACTCTGCTGATCGCTTGTAATCAATCATAGTCTTAGGTTGTTATACTCTGTCTAAGTCTAAAAGCAAGATATCAGTTTTCTTGAGTTTTAGTCTAGCAGCTTTAGATCTCCTGACTTGGCTTTTCGAGACTAGTCCTTGATATCTAGAATCCAATAATTGAACTCAACTAATCTATGGACTTGGTCAATACCAGATTCTGAACAAAACCTCTCTAAGTTTATACCTAATCTCTTGCGGATAGAACTCTTTGTAGTCTAGTTTAACTGCATTGCAGTATCTTTATTCCACAGGTTCCCTTATTTTACTTATTTAACATCTTTGATCGCTTCAGTCTGTGTATGCATAAAATAGATCGGTTTTGAGCGTAGTTTCTTACTCAACCTTGCGTAATAAAGGTAATAAAAGTCGTGAGAGGAGTATGAGTAACGATCCGAATCACGTGAGGTGGATTAAGATTTGTAGCTAATTACTGATGCAAGGACTAAAGTTGTGGTAGTCTGTCTCAAACTCGTGAATCACCAAAGTGGGTTAGATTCATTCAGTAAGTGAACACTTTACTCTCAATCACTGTTCGGTAATAGCAATTTGATAGGATAAGTCCCCCGTGCATAGACAAATAAACCCCTCCGTAGCTGTAATGCACATGGACGAGAAGAATGCGCCAAAGAGAATGTTCTGTACCACAACTTTAAGCCTTGCATCAGTAATAAATACAGCTCTTAACGCACGTACTACACAATCAAGAAGCACACATGTTAGTACCAAGATAAGCTTGAGTAACAATAATCTAAATAATCAATAACTGAAGTATAAAATCATGATAAAAATTAAATACTCTTTTTAATACCTCGACTCCTTTCTTAATCCTTATTCTAATTGCAAGTTTTATTAAATACCAATATGAAATTAGAACTTAGGTTCAGATTAGCACATGACAATTAGTACCTTTAGTACTTGAGTGCCGGCTTGAATTAAGGGTGGTTCTTCGTTTTTAGTGTTTTTGCTTCTTGGTGTTTAGTTGGTGTTTAATCTGTGGTTTTGGTGAGCTAGGCTTAGTGTAAAAGTAAGTTTTTAGGGTGTTTTTCCGGGTAGTTTTGATGTCTTTGCCGGTTATTGTGTTGGCACGTGAGGAGCATTTTAAGGCTATGAAGCGTCTATTTGAGGCATTAGAGCCTTACGTTAACGAGGTTATTTCTAGGCCTGAAGAGGTAGACAATATCGTAGATAAGGTGCTTCACGATGAGAGAATTATTCAATTAATGTTAGATACTACTAAGGAGATTTTAGAGGCGTATAGAGGAAGTCCTGAGAGAAATCTACCAGCTATTGTGAGCGGTACTGAAGCTATCAAGGAGAAGCTACTGAGACATGGTATAGATCTGACTGAGGAGATTGAAATGTTAATCGAACATGACGTGTTCATGATTAAGTTAAGATTAGAAAAACAAGACGAGTTTCATCGTATAGTAAAGATATTTGAGGATAGGTATCCAGATGATCTTAAGGAGTATGTTCATGCATATCTCGCATCTGTGCTTCTTCTATGCGCTATAGACAGAACATCTGATCAAGATAAGCTTAGGAGATTAGCCGAGCAATTAAGGAGGTATGCTGAGATACTAGACATATACACTGCAACATTTGAATTAATGCTTGAACAAGAAACAGACACAAGCATTCGCAGTGTACATAAGACAATTGAATCACTCAAGAAAGCACTCTACGGAGAATAACAATGGAACTTAAACACGAACTTTCCTGGACAGGTGAATTCGAACGAGACACTAAGCACCTTGATGAGAACATCAAGAAAAGATTAGAAGAGAAGTTAGTTGAAATAGCAAACAGCCCGCACATAGGTAAGCCACTGAGAGGACCACTTAAAGGCAAATACAGTGTGAGAATCGGAAAATACAGGTTAATATACTCCATACCAGAATACTGTAAAGTAGTGGCAGAACGTTTTCGCCACAGAGAAGTAGCATACAAACCATAAACACGGAAACTTCAAGAATTATCTCTTGCTCTCTAAAATCACGACTCAATTATTCTATTGAATCTCTATAGAACTTGTCCATTATCACAAACTCTTTTTGAGTTAGACCAACTCAAAAGAAAGGAGGGGAAGAAGAGGAAGCTCAATCCAGCTTTAAACGAGCTCAATTTAGTATAGGAAGCTTAAAATGAAGATAAAATAGGCTCGAAAACAGCACAAATATCAAGCAAAAGAAAGTTATAGGTTAAAAAGAAGTTGTAAATTCTAATTCAACTGTTCTCGTAACATTGTATATATACACCTCATACATGGGACCTTTACTTGTCCATGTGACACTTGTATTGTAGATGAACACACCCTCAATAGGCCTAAGATCTCTAAACTTCACACTCTCAACACGGACAAACTTACTAATAGAGAAGTTCTCACTATTAACAGTGATAAAGTATGAAGAGATAGTAGCATTGGGGTTCGAAGTGTTTGATAAGGAGCTACCAAGTACGTTACTAAAGAAAGTCCATGTAATAGTTAAGACAATAACCGAGATAGTGATTAGTACAACAATTATGGGCACTAACTTCCTCACAGCTAACACACTTGTAGCCATACCTATAAGCGATGTGGTAGAGCAGATAACATGTTAGACCAAACTTCACAGTTATACAACATAGTAAGGTCAGATGTTAAGTATCGAAAATGTGCAAAATTAGGATGTCTAGGGAGGATTAGAGTTTGTTCTTTAGCTACGGTTTTCTTCTTTTAAGGAGGTGTGCTATTGAAATTGCTGTTGCAGCTAATATTGCAAATATACTCCAATACCAGCTTATGAATATTGATGCTAAGATATACATCGACAAAATACAGGCTAAAGCAGACATTTCGAATATTCTTGAACCTTCTAGTCTATGAATTGATAATAATATTAATGCAATGCCAGGAAGTACACCAAAGATAATACTACTAGCAGAGCCAGTTAACAAAAACTCAACACTACCAAGAACAATACATATAACACCAAAAACAAACAACAGACTCATTAAACCTCTCAGTTTGGAGTTGCTAACTCTTCTCGTAACACTCACGTGGTAATAATATCCTGACCAGATTTAAAACACTAAGGCACAACAAAGCAGCATTGTACAACCTTGATTATGTAAGCTTTCACAAACATGTCTCAATGAGTCCTGTCTAGGTCTAGGTACACAAACATGCAAGATGAATATTGGACTGTGTAGAGTTACTATGACTAGAAGTATAGGGTCGAGATATACTAAGCACTATTAAGATTGGGGTTTAGTCAACATTGTGCGTTTTGTACACTTTGTACAACTTGTACATTCTTGACTGGGTGCAATTGAGTGCATATGGAAGTAAAGTGGACACAGCCAGGATTGTCTCAGGAGTTGTTGAAGATTGGGTGTGTATGGAAGCAATTGGGTGCTATTGGGTGCATATGGTTGTATTGACCAAGTCAAGTCTCGAACCTGTATTGATCCTATCTTAATCATGTTGCTTACGAGACCTATCCTCGAAAAAGAGAACAAGCTATCCTCTTTAGACATGTACATCCTCGGTGCAATGCGAACATTTCGTACACCTCGAACATGTTGATTGTCACTATGCATATGTAAATGCACTACACCTTAGGCTGAGGATGCAGAATCTGAAGATCACTAAGTTTTCTGGGCACTTAGTGATAGCTGGTTAAAGGAAGTTAGCACCAGGATTTTATCTGATTTTTACCTGATAGTTTGGATGTTATGAGGCGACTACGATGCTCGTCATATAGTGCAAGCAGCTTTTTGCTACATTTTCGTTGTCTAGACACCAGGACGCGAATTCCACAGATGTTTTAGACCTGCTCCAGCCACGTAGAGCTTCTGGAGACACCTTCTCAACATTCCTGATTAATGTTGAGATTGGGTTAACCTGACCATTCTTAGTCAAGATGAACTCTCTCATAAAGGATGTTTAGCGGGCTACAAGACCAAGCCGAATATACAGCACATATACTGCGTATTACCCTGCCTGATAACCCCTGTATCTAAGTCTTAGTCGATTTACAATACATTGAAAAACTATGTAGAGCGAAGAAAGGAGGTTAGGCATAGAGCACCATATTCACAGCAAGGGCGCACAAGGAGGTGGAGTATCAATAAAGAATTAGTGAAATGCTATAGGGATCTGCATTTCATAATATTTGAGACACTCCAATATTTTCTGCTGTGGTACACTTTTGGGAAACTTAGTAGTTCTTCTCAATATATTATGCATCTTTGGTAAGTTCGAGATCTCGCTTCGAGTATTTTTATAGTATTTTTATCTGAGTTCTTGCTAGTTCTGTTAGTCTTTTACATATATGCTCTATTATTTCTCTCAACGTCTCTTCATTATTGTATGAGTGTACTATCTTCTCAAGTTTATCTCTTGGCTCTAATCTGAGTTCATCAGCTATCTTTATCATCTCGGGTACCGCACGTGTTATGTTGTCTACTATTGTTATGTTGGCTGTTCTGGCTGTTCTTGAGAGAGGATTCAAGTCTATTGCTATGACTTTCTTTCCCATTTTGCGCAGAGCCTCTGTTCTATCACCGTCTTCGAGTGCTACGAGAACTACATCAGCTACGTATATCCCCCTGCAGCTTACCTTTCTTCTCTCACTGAGAAGTTCAGGTACCGTACATAGCTGATCCTCATCTGTGCCTAGAACTTCGACTCCTAGCTTTCTGAAGATCTCGGCTATCTTGCGAACCCTCTCGCTAGTTCTGTAAAACAGGTTCACCTCAATTGCAGCGTTAGTCTTTTCAGCAAGTTTAACAATGTCCTCAGCAACAAGCGCGGCAACATTGCCGTTAACAGAGATCACGGGTCTCTCTGCGAGAAGCATAAATGCAACTGCAGCATACATTGCTTTCCTGGCAGGCTCCGTAGTACACTCACCAATCAAGTAGTCAAAAGCCTCACCACGACCATGAGCAATAAGTCCTTGAGGAACCACGTATCCTTCTCTGAAGCCTCTAGCAAGCTTCTCTCTGAAGATCAGAGAATGATATCTTGGATGACTCTTAGGGATACTGAACTCCTCGTACTCGGCCATCAGAGATTATAAGGAGAACCAGGAAGTTTTAGGTTTCGACAGCTGTACTACTTCACGATAAGCACTGGACGCGAAGATGATCTTGCAACCTTCTCGCTCACGCTCCCTAGAATGAGCTTCTTCATACCGCTCTTGCCTGTAGACCCAATAACTATCACATCAACATCTAGTTCCTCAGCCTTCTCTACGATTCTCTTACCTGGATCGCCCTTGTCAAGCACGGTCTCAGCATCTACGCCTAGCGAGGACAGGATCTGTCTAGCTCTCTCAAGTAGCTGCTTTCCTTTCTCGAGGACCTTTGCCATAACCTCTGGACACTCATAGCAGTCAGCGTAGTCCTCTGGTACTGGAGCTACATGCATGATGTAGAGCTTAGCATTACATGCCTTAGCGATCTTAGCAGCTAGCTCAAGTGCTCTTAAAGCTGGCTCAGAGCCATCGTAGGCAACTAGAATCTTTCTAACGGCCTCCTGCGTAGCCATGAGCTATACTGTTGAGCCATATTTAAATCATTTTCCTTAATATAACCTTGCTCAACTGCAGATTAAGACTCTAAGTGAGATATTATTTTCCTTCGACATCTGTTGAATAAAGACATCAACATCTCTTCATTATAACTTTACCCTATATCCTTAAATAACGTGGGTATTTAACATGTAGTAGAGAGAATTATCTATGGTCAGTGAGTGCTAGTCTCATCAGTGCTCAGATCGTGAGACACTCATCACGCTGAAATTTGTAGTTCCTCTACACTTCTGTCTAGCAGTAGCTTGAGTAGCTCTTTCCAGTCTTTCTCATCCACTCGCTTACAGGTATCGAGAATTTGCTCTCGACTGAGGGTCTGTGAAAGTTGTTGTATGCGCAGAATGGTATTATCCTTCCATCAGGAGTTGCGTAGTGTATTGTACATCTTCTCACTCTCTCAATGTCGTAGTTCATGCAGTCCATGAAGTGCATTATTCCTAGTCCAACGATGTTGAACATGAACTTCGCGAGAGAGTCATAGTCTTTCCTCACTACTACGTCTCTCAGCAGGTCTCGTATGGCCTTGTGCTTTATGTACTTCAGGAGCTTAAGAAGCCTCATCTTAGCTAGTGCTCTCCAAACTCCTCCCTTGACTGCCCATCTGTAGACTCTCCAACACTCCTCCTCAAAGCAGTCAACATCGATCATTCTCGTTATTGAGATAGGTCTCTTGCTGTCTGGGTCGTAGTATATGAACGCTGACGCTCCACAGTGTGGATGATTTGTGAAGTGCGGCTTCTCTCTACCCGTCAAAGCCTCAAGTGCTCTTGTGAGTGCCACCGGCCAGCTAACTGGCCTCCAGTCCCATCTACTGACTATGCCTCCAGTCTGTCTCTCGATCTCTATCAGCACGTCTGGTATCGTTATTCTCATCTTCCTAAGCTCCTCTGGACTGTAGAGTCTGGCAGCACCAGCAAATGCTATAGGCTGGATGTTTACCCACCTGATGACATCTCTGTTCTCTATCGCGAAGTCTATTATTGCTCCAAGGTCCTTGTCGTTGTAGCCTCTTATTGCTGTGACGACGAGCACTATCGATCTGTGTCCAATCTTTCTCGCGTTCTCTATGACTCTCCTCCTAACTGTGACATATGCTCTTGGATCATATCTCCTTATCTTGCGCACCATCTCGTTATGTGGGCTAAGTGTGTCACACTGAAGATATAGTGTTGATAGACCAGCGTCATGAAGTGCCTTGTAGTACTCTAGGTCGTATGCTAGTCTAACACCGTTTGTGTTTACCTCAACGTGGGTAAAGCCATGCTTCTTCGCTATGCGTATTATCTCTGGGAGATCGTTTCTCAGTGTTGGCTCGCCACCACTCAGCTGAAGAGCATTTGGTGCCCAGGGTCTCTCTGCTCTCAGGGTCTTGATCATTCTCTCTATCTCCTCAATGCTGGGCTCGTACACGTAGTTTGGAACCTCCTTCACCGTCGCAAAGCAGATGCTGCACCTCATGTTGCACCTAGTTGTCACGTCTATTATTGCCAGGACTGTGTTAGATCTGTGCATTGGGCATAGTCCACAGGAGAAGGGACAGAGACCATGCTCGCGCACATACCTATAGTCAACGTTTGGGTTCGATACGCCTCTGCCAATGTACTCTGGACGATCCCACTGGAGGTAGTAATAGTAGAGCTCCGCATCTCCCCAGTACAGATCCAGGAAGAACCCATGATCAGGACAAAGCTTCTTTATCCACACTGCTCCATCATGTTCATATACAACAGCCTCAAGTATCCTCCTGCATATCGGGCACACACTGTTTGTACGCTTAATTACGCGAGAGCCATCAGGAAGACCATACTTCCTCTTATAGTGTGCCTGAATCTTGGAATCAGAAAGGAAGACCCTATAACGTTCTGGAAGCCTGAATCTAGACAAGTCAACTAGCCTCCCAGAAACTTGCACGACATGCTGCTCGGTCACCCTGTCGGTCGTGGCTGTGTACACGATCTATCTCTAAGCCTGGGCTAAGTTAAATAATGTATCCCTCCCTAAAAGCCAATAGAGATGATGAGAAGGGTAAGCTGGGGGAGTCTCAGTGACCGACCGATGGCTGGCTGATCAACAGCTATCTCACTCTAGTATTGGAGCCACGTAGAGCGTCACAGAACCTCCTTTAGGAAGCTCGAACCTCAGCCTGAGAGGACCCTTGTCAGGTATGGCTACCTCAACGAAGTCACACACCCTGTATGCCTTTGAGACGAACTTTGAAAGCTCCTCAGCAGCCACAGTCACGGAGGCTTCTTGCTCTATGTCGTGCTCAAGCATGTACTCTGATCCTGCTTCTATGAAGCACTCGTAGTCGCCTCTATCGCTAGATGTTGAGATCTTTAGTCCCTCCTTAGTTCCCGAGAATGTTGCTCTCTCACCTACCGTCTCTACGTCCTTCATTGCGTCTCTGAGGGCATCTATGGCTATCTTAGTCCTGTAGACATAGTTTGCAGATACCTTCTTCTCAATTATCTCCAACACGGCCGCAGTGAGAGGAGCCTTCAAGGTCTTAGAGAACCTACCAACAATCTGAAACTTGAGCGTCTCCTCGTAGATCATCCTAAGTCTTGAACCCTTCTTTACCTGTCTAAGCATCTTCTTTAGCTCACTTAGGTCAAGTCCTACCTTGATCTCAGACTCGCTATTAAACGAGTACTCCTCAAATGCTCCACTAGGCAGCTCTAGCTCCACAAGGTACACTCTTGATGGATCTACTGTCCTGGTAAACACTCCATCCTGCCTAAATGCTAGCGGTAGCTCCTCCAAGACTGTCGATATCATGTCAATAAGGTAGAATATCTCCCTAGCATCATCATATGTTGCGACAAACGACACCTCTATCCCCTGACACTGTGAGCAAGAGAGGTAAATTAAAGCTGCGATCTTAAGTAGCCCTTGTCCTCAAGATATTACCAAGATAATGAGCGGAGAGAGTCTATGCTTGTCGCTGAAGCTCCTCCTCTGTTCTTCTCCTCTTCACGGCTCTATCAAATATTATCCAGTTTCTGTACCACTCCTCATTCTCTTTCTTAAGAAGCTCCAGCATCCATCTTGTCAGCTCTCTAGCAGACACCTCTTTGACATTATTCTCCAATAGTCTCGCAGTTACTATTAGCGCTATCTTCCTAGCAATCTCAGGAGGAGCACCAGATTTCATAGCACTCACAACTAGCTTCTCTGGAACAAATGGTTCTCTTCTACCATCACGTTTCAGTACTACCACGTCTAGTCCATAGACTATCATACAGCAGTGTCTTAGAGGTAGTAGTCTTTAGGCTTTATTTGGCTGCTTCTGACTACTGAACTAGCTACTAGCTGCTCAGTGCTCTAGAGACGCTACGTAGTATGCGCTCAACTATCTCAGCAGTGCCCTGTCCTCTGAAGTCGATGATGTCTACCACATCCAGTCCAGCTTCTCTCAGTGCTTTCTCGAAGAGATCTCTTGGAGAGGTCCACCCGTAAGATATCACACCTACGGTCTTCTTTGGCAACCTAACCTTGACCTTCACTAGATCCAGTATGTGCATAAGTGGTGGATATAGTCCTCCCTCATAGGTCGACGTGATCACTATGACTAGAGCTGAGTCAAAGAGCTCTCCAAGCACTCTCCCAGGTGGAGCATGCTCATCGTACGAGAACTTGAGCAAGACCGTGTTGTATCTCTCATCTCTGAGTCTCTTGCTCAGCTCCTCAACAATGTTGTTCTTTAGACCGTACATTGAGCAGTAAAGAATTAGGACTTTCCTCGCATCTAGCAAGGAGCCGTCCGATATCTTACAGTAGTAGTCAATTATGAACTCAGGTCTAGTTCTCCAGACCACTCCATGCGCTGGGGCAACAATTCTAGGACTCACGCCCATCCCCCTCAGCTTATCCACAGCCTTAGCAATGAACTCCCTGTACTTGCCAACTATGGAGACTGCATACTCTCTGGTAGCTGCAAGATACTCATCCATGTTCTTGAGCTCATCATCAAATATGCCTTCGGGAGTCGAGAAGGAGCCAAATGCGTCACAGGTTAGAAGCACTCCAAGCTGAGGAATATACGTCATAATGGTGTCGGGCCAGTGTAGCATTGGAGTGTGAATGAACCTCAAGGTATATCCTCCTACAGATAGTAGGTCGTTGTCCTTGACGGGAACAAAGTTCATGTCTCTCACGCCATAGAAGTGCTTGAGGATCTCTCCAGCCATTGGATGTCCAAGAACTCTAAGCTCTCTCCCTCTTCTCTCTAGAAGCTTAGGAACTGCACCAGAATGATCAGGCTCGGAATGATGAGTAACCAGTATCTTAACATCTCTCAGATCAACAACTCTCTGTAGAGTATCAACAAAGAGGTCAGCATACTGTACATCCCAAGTGTCAAACACTACCGCACCCTCTCTTGTAAGCAGGACGTACGAGTTGTACGTGACTCCCTCAGTTATGCGCCATATACCCTCAAAGTATCTCTTCCTATCGTCGTCAAGTCTCAGGATGTAGAGCTCCTCGGTTATCTTTGCTACGCGGACATTCATTGACTCCAACATTATGATACTTTGTAATACACATTTCTCACTGTTGAACTGTAAACTATAAACTGATAGTGGTAATGTCTATCTAGAATATGTAACACTGCTAAAAGTATTAACATTCATGTTGCAGAAATCGAAGAACCAAGATACCCATCATAGTACATATCTGTGATCTTCTCCTAAGCGAAGGTTTTAAATGAGGTTAAGAACACCTTGACATGAGACTGCTCTGGGGCGGGGGTGCCCGAGCCTGGTCAAAGGGGGCGGGTTCAGGTCCCGCTGGCGTAGGCCTGCGTGGGTTCAAATCCCACCCCCCGCACCAGCATATGAGCATCTACTAGACTAGCTCTTCTAGTAGTGCTGCTAGCTCCTCTGGACTCATCTTGTATGGACACAGATTCAGGAGGTGAGGGGAGGCCTCAAAAGTTAGCCTGACAATGTCTCTCAGGTCGTCCTTCCCGAACCCTAGCTCTGATAGGCTACACTTTATTCCAAACTGTTCCACAAATGCTTTCAGGAAGTACTCTATTCTTCTATGTTCACGTGGCTGTAGTCTTAGGTCAGGTATTAACGTCTGAAGTACTGTGAATTTTTCAGGAACCTTGCTGTAGAGGTATGATATCAGCTTGGGCCCAACTACTGCTAGTCCGAGTCCATGCGGTATGTCTGGTCTGAGTCCTGAGATCGCGTGTTCTACCGCATGTACTATGTGTGCTCTAGAGTTGTCAAGGCATATTCCGCCTAGCATTGATGCATAGAGTAGCCAGTATCTAGCCTCAATGTCTTCTCCATTCCTGTAGGCCCTGTGCAGGTTCTCTACTATCAGGGTCATTGCCTCTGAGGCTAAGGTTCTAGTGAATCGAGATGACAGCGTTGTGCTTGAGGACTCCACGCAGTGATAGAATGCGTCTATGCTTGTGTACACTGTCTGTTCTCTGGGAAGCGTTACTGTGAGCTTTGGATCGTCTACCGAGAGTGAGGGATACATCAAGTCGCTTGCCATGGCCCTCTTGTGTCTAGTCAGCTCGTCGGTTAGCACTCCAAAACGATCAACTTCTGATCCTGTACCATGTGTCAGGTTTACTGCAAGAAGTGGTAGCTTACTCTTGATACACTTCTCGCCGTAGAAATATGGTCTCACATCCTCTCCACCACTAGCATATACGCAGGACACTATCTTGGACGTGTCTAGCACAGATCCTCCACCAACGGCAATCACCGCATCCGGTCTGTGGCTCATCATTGTTCTAAGAAGCTCATTAGCAATATCTATGGTTGGGTTTGCATGCACCTTGTCAAAGATTAGGTGGTGCACCTTTCTCTCCTCAAGGATGTTCTCTATCACGCTCAGAGCACCACTCACTCTAGCGCTCCTCCTACCACAAACTACAACGACTCTGCTTGGCTTGAAGTGGTCAAGAAACATCTTGACTCCGTCTCTGATAGTGTCTATGCCGAACAGAACATCTACTCTGTAACGTAGTGTGAATTTCTCTAGAGACTCCTCAGACATCAAGTCTACTCGAGGATAAGCATTTCGTTATTAAGGAGTATTGTTATCTTGTCACCACTTCTGAGCGCTCTGAAAGTCTCCATGTCTACTCTCACTAGTGGTATGTCGAAGAGCACTGCTCCAGTCACTGTGAGGACGTCGGGATGTACACACACTATTGCGCGAGGAACATTGTACGTCACTTTGAGTGCATATAGCGAGTATGGCCCCACTGTTGACCCTATTGACCTAGGGTAGCACAATACTGTGCCTGGAACAATCTTAATACGGCTCCGTCCACACCTAAGCATTCCAGACTTAAAGTCTAGATCTCCGAGCAGGGATATCGGTTCAGGACACTTGAGAACTACTCCCTCTATCACGTCTGGAGCTGCAGGAGGTCTATATACAGTGCTGCATCTCAGTCTTCTAGACATATCTTGATGCTTCCTCCTCAACCTGTCGATAAACATCTTCACGTACTACGTCGATTCCTAGCCATATCTTGTCTGCCTCCAGGGCCTGCATTATCAGTATTCTAAGACCATCTATGATCTTTGCACCGTGGTTCAGAGCATCTTTGAGCATCTTTGTTAGTCTTGGTCTATATACCATGTCTATGACTATCTGTCCCTCTCTGAACACGTTGTCTGAGAGAGGAGAGGACCAGCTGAGTGTCCCTATGGGGGTACAGTTAATTATCACGTCCACTCTCCTAGCAACATCGTCTCTTCTCTCCCAGGGCTCCACCTGTACCTCAATGCTGTATTGCCTAAAGTGCTCTCTCAGCTCTAGCGCCCTACTAAGAGTTCTGTTACACACGACTATTCTCTCAGCTCCCAGCATGTGAAATGCGTACACTGCTGCTCTTGCTGCTCCTCCCGCACCTAGCACTAAGACTGATGTTCCCTTAACATCTATGTTCTCCATATTGAGAGAGTGTACTATCCCGTAGATGTCTGTGTTGTAGCCTGACCTGTCTGAGGTTCTGACAGTGTTGACGGCGCCTGTCACCTTAGCTTCAGGGCTCAGAGCTGAGAGCCACCTGGATATTACCACCTTGTACGGTATCGTTACGTTGAAGCCGTGGTACTTGCTGAATAGCTCGCTTACTCTCTTTTCAAGCTCTGAGGGCTCGATGTCGACGATCTCGTACTTGTAGTTTAGTCCTAGTAGTGAGAAGACCTTCCTGTGTATTACTGGAGAGAGCGAGTATGAGATCCTGTGTCCAATCAGGCAGAATCTCAGCATGGGTCAGCCTCTAGACAGAGCAGTGCACTATCAATATTGCTTGCGCGGTCTAGACACTCAACTAGCTCGCGAAGTAGCTCCAGGGCTAGCTTTCTTGCGTGAGGTGCATACGTGTTCGTGATCTGTATCTCCAGCAGTGTTCTGAGCAAGCTTCTGAATCTCTCAAGCTTCTGGAGAGTGTTTCTCAGACTGTGGGTGCTGACTTTTGAGAGGTCTATTCCTTGTCTCTCAATGTACGTCTTAAGCCTCATCAGTGCTAGATAGTATACGTGATGTGCTACCTGTATTAGCGACATGTACCTATCATGCTCTTCTTGATCTCTCAGTATGGAGACGTTCAGCCCAAGGTCCTGGAACAGCTCCTTTATCAGTGACACCTTGTCCTCGCTTGCGCACTTGCTTGGTATTAGCACTAGGTTTTCTCCGACCGCGATGTCGAGAGGGCCAAAGAGTGGATGTGCACTAATGTATGTTAGTCCTCTTCCGCAAGCAAGAGACTCTATGTGCATGAATGTGTGCCCCTTGACTGACAGTATGTCCATCACTATTGTTCCCTCAGGCAGCCTCGACAATACTTCGCGAAAGCTGTCTGAGTAGAAGAACTCTGGCCTCGTAGCAAATATCACTACGTTTCCTCTCACTCTCTCTATCTCTCTCCTTACAGCTCTCGCAGGTATGAGCACCGTCTCTATCCCCGCCAGCTCGAAGAGACTGCAGAGAGTGCTTCCCATGCGTCCAGCACCAACTATGGTTATCGAGATCCTGCCTCTCCATCTCTGACCTCGCTGCGTTACCTGTACAATCTTTGAGTGCTGAAGCACAGCATCAACAATCTTAGATGCTAGCTGAGCTGGAACACTAAGCTCACGTCCAATCTCGATCCATCTTCTCCTCACCTCTTCCTCTCGAGACTGATCAATTACTGGGACTCCTAGCTCAAGCTTTATCTCTGCTATCTTCTTGACTGTTCTTAGTCTCTCAGCAAGTAGTCTAAGTATAGCCTCGTCTATCTTGTCAAGTCTGCGTCTCAGCTGATCTAGCTGTATGCGTCTCTCCATTGCTTGACTAGCTCATCGTGTAGTCTGCAGAGCGTCTCTATGCTTCTATCGCTCGAGACCGCTAGAGAGACTGCACAGTCAAACATGAGCAGTGTCTGCACAGTTATTCCTCTTATGCTCGCCAGGAGTGGACTTATGTTGCCTAGATCTTGTACTCCGTGGCCCACGACGGAGACTAGGGATACTGAGTGTATGTACTCTATGTCTCTTGTAAGGTTCTTCTCCTGCAGGTCTCTGAGTATCTGTATAGTCTTGCTCGTCACATCTTCACGTGCAATTATTGAGACTTGCTGATCAAACTCTGAGTACTGTATGTAGGGCAAGTTGTCCACTCCCATCTTAGAGAGGCCTAGTGCAAGCTCAATGAGAGTGTCGGCAAGTTTCCTCTCGCTCACTCTAGCTCTCACAATGTTTACTCTCTCAAGCTGCGTCACAAGCTTAAGCGGGGGACTGCTCTTGTCTCTAGTGATCTCTGTCTTCTCCTCAGTACCTATGGCGGTTATTATTGTCTTAACTCTGGTCTTCCTTATAGGCTCAAACGTACGTGGATGTAGCCTCTTGGCCCCTAGTCTTGCACAGGCTATTGCCTCATCGTAGCTGAGTCTCGGTACCACGAGGGGGCTCTTCACGTATCTTGGATCTCCAGTCATTATTCCTGGAACATCCGTGTAGAGAGTCACTATGTCTGCATCTAGCAGTGCTGCTAGCAGTGTAGCGGTCAAGTCGCTTCCGCCTCGACCTAGGGTGGTTATTCTGCCGTCTATTGTTCCTGCAATAAACCCTGTAACTATCGGGACAACTCTAGCCTTGAGAAATCTTCCAAGAGTCTCATTGACGTACACTCTCGACACGTCGTAGAGAGGCGTTGCCTCTCCGAACTTGTCGTCAGTAACTATCCCTGCCTCACGCCCAGTCAAGCACACCGCCTCGACACCAAACTTCATGAACGCAGCCCACGCTATTAGCACACTAAGTCTCTCTCCAAAAGACAACACATAGTCTCTGACCTTAGGCGAAGTCTCGCTAAGAGTATTCACAGCCTCAACCGCTCGGTAGAGCTCACTGAGCAGTGAGTTCATCTTGCCCATAACCTCCTTCTCTAGACTACTCGGAAGACCAACCTCGTGAAGCGCCCTCTCGTGGAGCTCCCTAAGCTCAACTATCTTCTCCCTCCAGGCAGGGCAAGGCCTAGCAAGCTGCTCCAACATGTCAGTCACGCCCTTAATCGCAGACACAACAACGACAACCTCCCACCCAGCATCAAGAAACTTCCTAACCTCCTCAACTAACTTCAAGTAGTCTCGCCCACGTCTGAGTACCGATCCACCAAACTTGAGTACGGCACGCATTATAGTAGGGAGGAACAGCCTAACCCAAATATAAAAGTACGCCACTACCACAAGACAGAAAAGACCCAGCTAACAACAGAGAAAGAAATTTAAAATATAGCACCACCAATACCTACGAAACTGCAAGGCCGGGGTAGTGTAGCCTGGGAACATGCGGGCCTGTGGAGCGGGGGTGTCGGCGGCCCCTCTACCTCACCCTAATCTCCTAAACCACTCCTCAAGCACACCTCTATACTCATCTACATTACGCAGCTTTCCACACTCCAAAAGCAGCTTTGCTAAAACCTCCTTACCCCTATAGACCCTGATCTCGTTAGGCCTTGACCTATACACCTGAGGATTAAAACCAAGACCCCTCAAACACTCAACAATCCTATTTACAAAATCTCTACGAGCCTTTAATACAAGATAATAGTGCCCTCTACAGCCTTTATATGCAATATATCCATAATCTATAATATTCGCAATCTCACGAAGCTTCGTTAGCACATCTACATCATGTACAAGATCATACATAGTTCTCGTAGACCACGTACAATCTACCGATGATAATAGAGACATATAACTCAAACCCCTCCCATAAGGCACAAACAGTGGAATTAGTGGTGCTATCTCAGGATTCAAATCTATGTAAACTTGGCCCTCATGCTTACTCCCTCTAATTCTTAGAAGATATCTATTCAATTTAACTATATTGTTTTCGCGTAGGTACGTAAGTATTGAATCTATTACAAATCCTTTCGCATAGAGTGTATGCTCTGCGTTCTCTGTTCGCCTTAATAATGAGTACGATATTCTGAGACCTCTATTATGTTTAACACCGTCTCCAGCAAGAATAGCAGTTAAAATTAAAGCCTGATCAAGTTTGGTTGGTAAATACTTTTCAAGAAGTGGTCTCAGCTGCTCATGTACTAAAGATCTGACATTATTGACAAAATTTATATTTATTATATTATTATCACGCACAGCCATAATGCTTCCGTCGCCTGTCAGTTCTTCCAATAGCTTTTTACACCGTTTCATAAGCTGTACTCCTAATTCATTTCTCCAATTAACGTTCACCATAAGCTCTATTTTATTTAATCCGCAGCTCCTAGTTAGTATAATCTTTCCCAATCGAAAGTGTGAGAGAACATATGATATTAATTCAGGCCTAGTACTTCCAAAAATCCATTTCCCACGATGATAACATCCGTCTGTAATCTCTATACCTGCTAGCCAGGCATACCTCTCATTTACATGTCTTTCCTTGTAGTTTACTCTACTATTATTGTAACTATATTCAATTCTAAACTTTACGTTTGTGTCATGGATCTCTTCCAAGCTGATGAGAGCAGATCTAAAATACAATTGTTGTGCATCTGCTAAATATTTGACTATGATATAACTTGACAGATATACCGTAGACAATACCCTCATAAACTCACTAAATTCTTGATTAAATTTATCTTCAATCTCTCTTCTTAAATCTATACTTATCGAGCTAGTCAGGGTCTTTATGTTTATTAAAGGATGAAAAATCTCTTCATCCAGGACCTTAATATTGTCACCTATACAACATGTCCTCTCGTAAATATTAATCTCAAACTTAACACTATGAATATTATCAATAAGTTCAATCTTCACGCGGCCTCGTTACTTATCTACTCGAAAGATATATAAACCGCTGAAAGTTAGGTGAGTTAAGGAAGAATCCTTAGAGGCCGCCGACACCCCCGCCTAGACAGCCCGTGACCCGGGTTCAAATCCCGGCCCCGGCCACCAATCTTTTACCTTAGTGAACGAGTTTGTCTTGGTGTTTTACTCTAGACATAACTACATGTGATTGAAATGTGTGTTTTGAGGGGTCGTTTTGGGGGGTGTGTTTATAAGTCCCATGAGTGTGTCTGAATGAGTGTGAAGTTGTGTTTTCTTGAGTAGGAATGTTGTTTTGTTGGTCTCTTCTTCGTCTATTCTTGCGTTTACTTTGTGGTCTTGGTTCTTTTTTGTTCCTGTGTATTTGAGGGAGCATGGTTTTTCTACGTTGCTCATTGGTGTGGTCTGTGCGTTAGGCTCTATTGCGAGTGTAGTTATGCCTGTGCTGGGAGGTTTTCTGAGTGATCTTATCGGTAGGAAGGCTGTCATACTATTAGCGTCTATGTTCTTTGTTGTTAGTCATTGTGCATTAATGATTTTTAATCCTCTAGCAGTGGCGACTGCATACATATTAGCTCACGTGGCTTCAGGTATTGGATCTGGTGCTAGTTTAGCATTAATCTCAGAGTCTACCGATAGATCCTACAGAGCACGTACCTTAGCACTACATTACAGCTTAACAACACTTGCAGGTATACCTGGCCCCTTAATCGGTGGCCTGCTCTCAACTAGCTCAAGAAGCCTGCTCTTCATAACTGTACTAGCACTATCAATAATAGCCTTAATCCTAAGAATATTTTTGAGAGAAACTATACGTAGAGAAAAGCTAAGTCGAAGTCTCTTAAGCTACATTAATGACCTGAAAAATCATTTTGCTATACTCCTAAGAGGAGGAACTCTCCTACAGATTGTCCTTATAGTCGCATTTATATACTACACTGCTGTAAACCTTATACTACCATACATTCCAGTATTTGCAAGAGAAGTCCTAAAGTTATCATATTTCGAAATAGGATTAGTATACACATGTGCTATGCTTGCACTAGGAATTTCATCACTGTATGGTGGCTATCTTGCAGATAAAGTTGGCAGGTTGAGAATTTTACAGTTAAGTCTACTCTTCACATCCCTTACACTTCCACTAATAGTAACCTCAAAATCACTCACTCACCTCATAGCTACATTCACCATATTCTGCGGTGTTGCTGGTATAGGAGTACCAGCACTAAGAGCCGTAGTAGCGGACATTGCAAGGAGTGAGGAAAGAGGTCTTGCACTAGGATCCCTAGTATCAACTATGAATACAGCATCAGCCATAGGAGCGCTCATTGGAGGAATCCTATACAACATAGCAATACATCTAGACTTCACAATAGCCTCCCTGATAGTACTCTCAGCGGCAATAATCATTACAATCAAGGGTAAATTAACACACAGTATCTAGTAGTTTAGCTGCCTTGGTGTAGCTTTTTACAAGTCAATAGCAATGTTCGTTTTTAAATGCTTTGCTGCGTACAGATGTATCTAATGATTAGATAGGACAGGAATAGTAGTCTCTGTCTTTTTACTTGGAGATTTAGACTAGCTTTTTATTCTAGCTGATATTTCGTGAACAAGTTTTTCGACTCTTATGTATGCTTTCTCGACGTCCTCTTTTGTGCACCATCCTTCGTAGAAGCATGTATGCATACCATTTGCAGCATTCCATGCATCATACACCCAATCACCAAGCTCTTTCTCTAACTTCCGTTTGTATTCCCAGAGCTCACTGTGCCTTATCAGTAGTTTACCTTCCTTCCAGTACGCGTAAGCTTTTACTGCTAGTGCTGCTGCTCCCCAAAGCTTCTCAGCGGCTTGCCTGATATTACCTCTCTCAAGCTCCTTCTTGGCTTGAGTCAGTAAGTCTCTAGAAGCTTCAATGTACTTAATAGCTCTGCTTTCAGGATCAGCGTCCTGCAAAATTAGGTCAATAAGGTACTCTTCAGGAGTAACACCAAATCTCTCAGCCCTCTCAAAGACTAATCGAGCAAGCGTACCATGAACGACGAGAACATCCTAATTCAAGATTATCGCTATTTCGACTTGACATGGAGATCACTTTAGGTAAAATACTGAATACTTATAAATGCGCCTACTAAGACTTATCTGACTTGCTATGGAGAAATCTTACTTATCGCTATAATTTCTGCTTAATAGAGCTATAGACAGTAGAATAGAATTTAATTAGCTATAAAAACGTCAGGATGTGTAGGATTATTTACTCGGGAGATATTACCATTATTCGTTAGGTGTCTAAATATCACATACTCTCTGTAATAAAACGACTATAGTGTGTCCCTGATTCACTTAATTTTAACATTGAAAGCTTTCGAGAATTTTAGGCATAAGCTCACCTTCAGTAGTACCATGTTATGCTGTATGTGTGCTCATTTAGGTATTCGCCTGTGTTGTAGGCTTTGCAGGCTTGTTTTAGTGGGCATTGTTCGCATTTTGGTTGGTCTGGTCTGCAGGTTTTTCTGCCGTGGTTCCAGAGGTAGTCGTCTAGTACTGTTGGGTCGATTTTTGCATGTAGTGATACCAGTTTCCATGCTGCTCTGACTGTTAGCCTGATAGATACATCTATGGTGTATGGTACCTCAAGCTTCTTCTTGATGTACCTCTTTAGCTCGTCTGACAGTTCAACTATGCCTAACCTGAATGCTATCCTTGTGACATGGTTGTCCACGGGTACCTGCAGGCTCTCTAGGTCTACGACTTTCAGGTAGCCTCTTCTGTATAGGAACTTTACTAGCAGGAATGGCTTCTTCTCGACTGGGTCCTCATAGGCTCTGTAGACTTTGAGTAGCTCGATGAAGCCTTGTCCCTTGTTGTATAGCCAGCCTTTCGATAACTGTATTAGTGTTGTGAATCTTCCTGAGTATAGCTCGAGCGTCTTTCTGCCTAGATCTCTAAGTAGTAGTAGTCGTGTGTAGAGGTCCCACAGCTCAAGCTCATCTGGCTCTAGCCACCGCTTGAGGGTCTGATAGTCCAGGTTAGCAAGTCTCTCTGCAGTGAAGAACTCTGGATCCCTATCAAACATCTCTTTACCGAGCCTCCACAGCAAGTCTGCACCACGGTACGTCTCTCCCTCTATCTCAAGCATATACTGTCTCTTTTGATGCGTCCTGTGGTCTATTGCTACCATGGTTGTGAAGTAAGCTGCGGCATGTTCTAGGTCGGTGTCTGTGGGTGGATAGTATCTTGGGTCAGTGAACGTGTCTGGCACAAGCTCTAGCCTCATTATTGTGTCTGCAACATCTCTGATGGTCCTGCTGTCTATGGTTGCTATGTCACTCTGATGCATTAGGTAGCTTACATTAGTAATCAATTTAAGCGGCTTGAGTCCGTTGATAAGCAAAAGCCATGTCTCAGGCAGAGATCGTTAGGAAGCTGGTAGAGGGTGTCGTCTCTAAGCTCACGGAGGAGATTAATTCTTGGAGAGAGAACCTCAAGCTCAGAGTAGAGGCAGAGCTGTACGAAGCTGCAAAGGCCGTCGTGGAGAAGTACTCCTCGGTTATTGACGAGCTTGAGCGTGAGGCTAGGCTAGAGAGAGAGTTCAGACTGTACAGCGCCATGATCGAGCTTGAGCGTGACAGACTGAGCTTCGTTGAGTCATTCCTGGACAAGGTCATAAGCGCGGTCCAGGAGAGAGTCAAGCAGATAAAGGGCACAGACAAGTACAAGGAGTACCTCAGAGCCTGTCTAGAGACTGCACGATTCTACATGGGGTCAGACGAGTTCGTCGTCAAGTGCAGCAGCTCCGATAAGGAGCTTGTGCAGCAGCTCTCAGCTGAGCTGAAGCTGAGCCTAATCATTGAGCCGGTGCCTGACGAGCTCTACGGCATCAAGGCTCTCTCGAGAGATGGTAAGGTCAGCGTTGACTTGACGTTACCTGCCCGATTAAGCTTATTAAGAGAGAAAGTGAGAGGAATACTCACAAGATACGCAAGAGGGTGATGGTATGAGCACTACAGTTTCTATACCATCAGTAGAGCAGGGAGCTGGCAAGGGTAGGATCATCTGGATCAGCGGCCCAGTGGTTAAAGCTGAGCTACCTGGTGCAAGAATGTATGAGCTCGTCTTCGTTGGAGAACTTGGCCTGTTCGGTGAGGTCGTTAGGATACAGGGAGACATAGCGTTCATACAGGTGTACGAGGACACTACTGGCATAAGACCAGGAGAGCCAGTAGTTAGAAGCGGCGAGCCGCTATGTGCATGGCTGGGACCAGGCATAATGATGAACGTCTACGATGGAGTACAGCGCCCCCTCAAGCTAATCTACGAGTCCTCTGCACGTCCCTTCATAGCGAGAGGAATAGGATACGATAAGGCACCACCACTCGACTTCAAGAGAAAGTGGAAGTTCGTCCCCAAGGTTAAGCAGGGAGAGGAGGTAGAACCTGGAGACATCCTCGGTGTAGTCCAAGAGACAGCACTCATAGAGCACAGGATAATGTACCCACCACTGCCAGAGAACAGACCTGGAAAGGTCAAGTACATAGCACCAGAAGGAGAATACACAATAGACGACGTTATTGCAGAGATAGAGACTAAGGAAGGCGTAGTCAAGGTGAAGATGTGGCATAAGTGGCCAGTTAGAAGACCGAGACCCGTAGTCGAGAAGTTGCCGCCAGTTGAGCCATTTCTGACAAACATAAGAATACTGGACACGCTGTTCCCAATCGCAAAAGGCGGAACTGCAGCAATACCTGGACCATTCGGCACAGGAAAGACCGTGACAATTCAGAGCCTGATGAAGTACTCTGCAGCAAGAATATGCTTCCCCGTGCTCTGCGGAGAGAGAGGGAATGAGGCTGCCGACAGTCTGCACAGCATGTTGAGACTGACAGACCCAGAGACAGGTAGACCCCTAATGGAGAGAACATGCATAATCGTCAACACGTCCAACATGCCTGTAGCTGCAAGAGAGGCATCAATTTACATGGGAATAACGCTGTCAGAGTACTATAGAGACATGGGCTACGACGTCCTGCTAGTAGCAGACTCAACTAGCAGATGGGCAGAGGCAATGAGAGAGGTAGCGCTTAGAATAGGAGAGATGCCATCAGAGGAGGGATTCCCAGCATACCTCCCAACAAGAATAGCAGAGTTCTACGAGAGAGCAGGAAGATGTATACTGATAGGTAGAGAGAAAAGAGTAGGCTCCGTAACAATATGTGCATCAGTATCCCCACCTGGAGGAGACTTCACCGAGCCCGTGACAAGCCACACAATAAGATTCGTATCGTGCTTCTGGCCTCTCTCCGCCCGTATAGCAGCACAGAGACACTACCCAGCATTTGACTGGCTATCCGCGTTCTCGAAGTACGTCGACACCGTACAAGAGTGGTGGCATAAGAACGTTGGTCCAGACTGGAGACAGCTAAGAGACACAATGATGGAGCTTCTGGTAAGAGAGGCAGAGCTTATGGAGATTGTGAGAATCCTAGGAACAGAAGCACTAAGTGAGTACGAGAGACACATCTTAAACACGGCATACATGATAAGAGAGGGATTCCTAAAGCAGGACGCATTCCACCCAATTGACTGTAGATCACCACCACCAAAGACGTACCTACTAATGAAGATAATAGTTGAGGTCTACTGGAGAAAAGGTCTAGAAGCAGTGAAGCGTGGAGTACCAGCCTCAGCACTAAGAGAAATGGAGACTGCAAGAAGGCTGCCACGACTGAGAATGGAGGTCTCAGAGAAGGAGCTTGACAAACTTAAGCAGTTCTATGAGGAGATGAGCAAGGAGATAGACAAGCTAGTTGAGCAATACAGTAAGCGCTAGTCCGGAATAGTAAACCTTACTCCTTTATTCTCAGCCAGAGGTACTTGATACCTTCTCTTTAACAATATTTACAAGCTCCTCAAAATGTCTACTTACTAGCTCTGTAATTGATTGCACCAAGTCCTTTTCCTCAACAATTGTGCCTAATCTTGCTTCTATGGCTGCCTTTATTCTTAATAGCAGATTCTCCATATTATTCGCCACTCTTTCTTCCTTCACGCACTTTGAGGCTACTTCTATAATACTGTCTATTAAACTTTCTAGTTTTCTTATATCAAACCCGACGTTTTCTATGATGTTTATTTCTAGCTCTTCTAGTTTCTTCTTTACATTTTCTGGGACTTTCACTCTAGATATGACGAACATTTTGTCTGGTTTATATATTGCTTTGTATAGAGTTACTACTTGAAGATCTGTCAGTTTTATTGATTTCTTCTCTTTTACTATCTTGTCGACAGTCTTTAGCTCAACTCCCAGCGCCTCGGCTAGTCCCTGTCTAAGTCCATCAATCCATTTGCTTCTCCACTCTTCTGCTGTTAGAGGCTTTGCAAGGGGACCTCTCATGTACCTAGCTCGAAGATACCAGTCTGGTAGTTCCTTACACTCGATTATTATGTTTGGTCTGAGTATGGGTGGATCGTCATTCAGCTTAACGATGTTATACACAAGTCCACTATATGCAAGCATGTCAGGTCGTAGTGCGGTATATAGCTTCCATGCTCTTGATAGATCTTCCGTATCCTCCCACGTTATTGGACGTGGAGCCTCAATGAAGAAGCTTACCGCTCTTCCCTGTGTGTCAGACATTATGACATTAGGGGGAATATATCCTAGCTTCTGCTTACTATGCCTCTCTAGTGACAACACCCCAAACTCAGGGTAGATTATTCTGAACCCTCTATCAGCTAGAAGACACAATATTGAGAGAAATACCCAGTTCTGATATATTTGTCTCATGTTCGTCCTTAGAGAAGTCAATATTGCTGCATGCGCGCTCAGAGAGAATTGTTCAAACTTTATTCTTTTTCTGAACAGATCATACATGTAGTTGAATATCTTTTTCTTTAGATGCTTCCGAGGATCTTCAAGAAAACTAGAGAGCTCTTTCGAGAATACTATCTCGACTATTCCGAGAGTCTTTCTAGCGATGTTGCAAATGTTGAGTAGTAGCTCTTTCCACTTATATGCCTCCTTCAGCTCCTGTCCACATACTAGGTCTACTAAGAGATCTCTGAATCTTTCCTTCAGCTCCTCAAATACTCTCTTAATGTTCTCGTCTCTAAATCGGAATGTTCTTTCTGGGTCGTGTGCGTCTAGAATCTTCTCTATTTCGTTAACTATGTCTTGCAAGGAGCGTAGTCTCTCTGTCACTCTAGACATGTAGCTTCTATAATATTCCGTCTATGCCAGGTCTAGATGTCCCTTTGTACTAATGGTCACTTCTGTCTTGCGCGTTGCTTGATGTAGTGCTAATCCAAGTGCTTTGAAGATTGCCTCTGCAATGTGGTGAGAGTTTTTCCCATTTAACACCTTTATGTGCAGTGTTGCACCTAGGTTCAGAGCTAGCGTGTAGAGAAAGTGTTCTATGTTTTCCACGGCCATGTCTCCTATGTGGTCTCTCGTTATCCTGCACTTGTAGGAGAGGTAGGGTCTTCCACAGATGTCTATTGCAGCAAGGACTAGTGCATCATCCATTGGGATGATGCACCATCCAAATCTGGTGATGCATGCTCCTCTTACTGCGTCTCTTATGGATGCTCCTAGGCAGATTGCCACATCCTCAACTACGTGATGATCATCCACTTTCTTGAGCTCTAGAGCTCGCACTTTTCCGCTAAATCTCGCGTAATGAAACAGTGTCTCTAGTAGATGGTTAAAGAACTTGTAGGGAGTGTCTATCTGCACACTGCCTGGCACATCCAAGTCGACCTCAACTAGGACCTCTGTCTCTAAGGTTCTCCTGTGGCAAACTCCTCTCCTGCTCATACTAGTAGACTATCTAGACCTAGCTCATACATTGCTCTCCCCACTATAACTCCCGTGAAGCCTTGTTCGAGAAGTCTAAGTATGTCTTGACGTGTTCTCACTCCGCCAGCATAGATTAGGTCCACTATGTTAAGTCTAGCACGTATTTGTTTTACTAGCAGGGGATCATGCATTGGGCCTTGCAATGTGCCTTCCACGTCTGTCACGGTGTATATCACGTTTTGTGCCCCTATCTTTGCCAGGTGTTCTACAGGGTCATCTACATGTGTCTTCTCGCTCCATCCATGTATGGCTATCTTTCTCTCAGAGACATCAAGAGCAACATACACGTTCTCTGGACCTATCCTCTTGAGAATCTCTATCGCGGTCTCGGGCCTGGTGTACACGATGGAGCCTATGACAGGAAAGGCTCCCATGCTGTATATGGTCTCCGCAGACTCGACGTCTCTTATACCTCCACCAACCTGAACCTCAACACCGTGTTCTCTGCAGGTTCTCACAATTTCCTTTATTGCCGGCAGGTTAACTAGGCATCCTTTACTTGCACCGTCTAGGTCAACTACGTGTATCCTACTTATTGGAGGAGACTTAGAGAGTATATACCTGAGTACACTCTCTATGCTTGTTCTAACGATCTCTGTCCCTGGTACCCCTCTAACTCTCTTGACAGCCTTACCTTCAGATATGTCTATGCTAGGTATAACAGGATACCTCACTCTGCCCATACCTGTGACCCACG
>JALWFJ010000078.1 GCA_027036495.1 Thermoproteales archaeon | reverse complement strand
ATGGCCCTGCTCCACAAGCCAAAGATGTACGTGCTATGTATGGCCTTATCTATCAAGAAGCTGAACCTGTAGAGACAGCGTGAGAACATCATGTAGCCTCTCGCGAAGACTACATCTGTGAGCACCGCGAGACCAAGCCTAGTCTTCATGATCAACATCACCGCACGTGGTATCTTCTCGTGAAGTCTCCTATAGAACACGTAGACACAGAGTGCAACTGTTGCTAGTGCTGCAGCGTATCCTGCAGCGAACAGTGCTGGCTCAGAGGAGGACAGTGACTGTAGCAGGAATAGTGGAGCCAGCACGTATGGTGCTACTGCGAGAACCAGGGCTGAACACTCCATTGTTCTCTCGTGAAGCTCGATTTCTGTTATCACCTCTGCACGCTTTCTGCACTCTCTGAAGTACAGTAGTAACTTCATTAGGAGTGCGACCGAGGTTGCCGCAAGCAGCAACGAGATCGCGAGATGAGCCACATTCTCGGTGCTTGCTACGTGAAGAAGAACGTCCTTTAGAAACATCCCAGTGCTGGGAACCACGCCAAACAGGTTTACTGAGGCGAGAACAAGTGCAGCGTAACCCCATCTGTACCTTATCAGTACAGGTATGCTGTCTATGAACCTGGTGCCTGACACGTGCATGAGGTACCCACATGAGGTGAAAAGCGCAGCCTTGCTGAATCCATGAGCCGCCAGAACTAGAACTATTCCCAGTGCTGCTACCTGTTTAAGCTCTGGCAACGGGGTCGACACGTACAGTGCCGAGAGATAGAGGAGAATTCCAACGTAGATCACCGTGGAGGAAGCAAGTATCACCTTGACCTCTCTAGATGCAAGTCCACAGAGCCCCATCAAGAGGCAGGACACCAAGATGCAGAGCATGTAGAGCTCCAGGAGCTTAGCTGGAACAGCATGTCCAAGCTTAAGTAGTAGGTAGGCTCCAGCATTGACCAGAGTGACTGAGTGCAGCAGTGCTGACACAGGTGTCGGGCCAGCCATGGCGGTGAACAGCCACTCCGAGAAGGGAATAAGTGGAGAGTACGTCGATGCAGCAATCAGGAGTAGAGCAGTCTCGCAGAGATTTAGCTCACTGATTTGAGATAGCACGACATGCCCCTTAGAGAGCTCGCTTGCTGCCAAGACTATGAGAGATGATGCTCCTATGCTTGTGATCACTATGGCTCTCAGGGCTGCAGTTGATGGTGTCCAGAGATGTCTAAACCTCCAGAGAGTAAATCCCTCTCCTACCTGCCTCTCAGGCTCATCTCTGTACCAGTGCCCTATCAGCGAGTAGCTACATAGCTCAAGCATGTTCACCGAGATCACGAGAGTGATTATGTCTCCGGCAAACAGGAGCAGCAACGTGGCTGTATGTGCAAGATTCTGGAAGAACCAGTACCAGAGTCTCCTATAGTCATGCCACATGTACCCAATGCTGTAGAGCGATATCAGGAATATTATCCAGGAAGACGAGACTGCTATCTCTAGCGTGAGCTTGTTGAGCACTAGAAGGAGAGGCAGTCCAAGAAGCTCTCCGTAGACTACACGTATGCTAGCTACATGTTGAAGAAGAAGTCCAGTAAGCAGTGCTGCGGATCCGAGGTTCGCAGCCGTGGCAACATATCCTCTACATCTAGCTGCTGGCTCCAGCAGTGCTCCAGCTAGTGGAAGAACAACTGCAGCTAGCAGCAGGGACTTCATGCTCTGACAAATGACCATAGAGTAAGCTTATGTGTTAGTGGTGAGAGAACCTGTGGCACCATAAGCACGATGCTAAGCACTGCGAGAAGAGCCATAGGCGCCTCCATGGTCAGCACAGTGTAGGGGAGATATCTAGTCACTGTTGTCTGTCCGAAGAAGACTCTCTTAGCCAGGTAGAAGCAGTAGGCCACTGTCAGAATCAGAGACGCGAAGTACGGCACTAGGTACATGATCTCCTCACCCAGAGAGAGCCTGCTGCTCACTATGCTTACCAGGGCTCTCGTCAAGAATATCTTTGAGATTAGCCCAATGTTGAACACTCCCGACAGCGTTATCAGAGCTATAAGTGAGATTAGTGAGCTGCTGACCATTATTGTATATAGTCCCCCTAGCATGGTTATGTCTCTCACGCCCACTCTATATATCAGGTATCCACTCTCCATGAAGAGCACAGCCTTTGCAAGGGCATGTGCAGTGAACACGAGCACGGCAGCTATCTCGCCAACGCTTGAGGGGAGTGCAACACATATGAGCAGTGCTCCCATGTGAGAGATCGAGGAGTAGGCTAGGAACCTCTTAACGTCTCGCTCTGCCAGAGCCATTGTTGCTCCATATATCATGGTCGCGATACCGTATGCCACGAGTGGCAGTGACGTCTCAAGTAGTAGTGGTCTGAGGACGGTGTGCGTGACCTCAATCAAGACGTAGCTCATAAGCCCAATGTGCACTGGACTTAACACTGCACTAACTGGCGAGGGAGCCTCGGCATGAGCCCAAGGAAGCCAGAAGTGTACTATGAGTGTGCCCATCTTGATTAGACATCCAGCCAGAATGAGGAAGTATGCCAGAGATGCAGTAGTCACGCCCTGATCTCTCAGCAGGTCAAACATGTATGCAGATCCTACACTCTTATTGAGCATGAGCAGTATGACACCACAGAGAAACAGGAGAGACCCTACCTGGCTCCAGATAAAGTAAAGTAGAGAGATCTTGAGCCTCTCACCGTAGCCATACAGCATTATGAGCAGAAAGCTCGTCACGACTGAGAGCTCTAGAAACACGAAGGTGAGTATCAGGTTGCTGGAGTAGACTATTCCTAGAAGCCCAACACCATAGAGCAAGTACAGCAC
>JALWFJ010000077.1 GCA_027036495.1 Thermoproteales archaeon | reverse complement strand
GATAATTAGGTTCGTATCTTGCCTAGAGGAGATAGTTGATGCCGCATTGGCGATAGCAGACATAGTGTACAAGTATCCAGACGCGCTACCGGTGCTACAGCGTGGAGTACTACAGAGCGATGAGGTGCTGCTTAGACTCAGAGTAGCTGTAGACAACATCAAGCTCTCGGAGCTTAATCTAGACAACCTTGGGCTTACAGTCATAGCAGTGAAGAGAGTCTCCGACTACATAATACTGCCACCACCAAGCACGCAACTACGAAGAGGGGACATACTCATAGTCAGAGGATACAAGGACTCGCTAGAAGAGGTAAAGAACAACTTGACGAGACTCCTAGAGCTACTTCAATGAGAGAAGGACAAGTAGCATTAATAGCTGCGGTAATTATAGCACTAGCAATCTTAGCATTACTTGCAGTAACCTACACACTAATACAAAAAATAGAGAAGCCACTTAATAATAAGGTCACTTTAAGACTCGGAGAGGAGATAGAGAACATAACCGTATACAACACATCGACCGTGGTCATAACACTGGCGCATAGAGTAAATGTGGCAACGATAGAGTGCATAAACACTACACTGTACTCAGGCGTCAGCTCACTCACGGAGATCTACAGGAACAAGCAGGTCCTAGTTACGAGCTGTCTCCCAAACTACAGCTACATCGTAGATGTTCCTAACAGTGAACACGCAGTAATATACACGAGAGCTAGGTACAACATTGTTGTGAGTCCTCGCAAGCATTGGTACAGAGATGAGATAGTACACTGGATATATGCTCAGTATCCGACACTATCAATAAACCTGTACTCACTATCTAGCTCGCGGGAACTTGCTGAGAACATGACTGAAGTAGTTCAGAACCTTAACTATAGCAACATTGTGATGATGCCACTGAGAGAAAGATACCTGACATTAGGATCGGTGCCACTCAACATGAGCGTTGCACTATACTCCATGATGGGGAGAGACTCTCCATCAAAGATGATACTACTTCCCGTGATGTTACAGGTTAGAAATACCTCATCACCAATCCCATGCAAGGTACTGTACTTAGATAATCTAGAAGAAAAATATCTTCTACAGGGACGCTTTAACTTTACACTATTTGGCAAGGGACTCGCATTTAGATCATTTTACCTATTTTGTAATGACTCTCCTGTTCTTGAGGTCGAGAACATCACCGTAAATGTCTCTGATTATGCGTTGAATAACTATAGAACTGATAACATAACCTTGATCAAGTATCTCGTCCTTAGAAGGGATGTTCCCTCAGTATGGAACAGTGGTATTGTTAGCTACCCGTACCTCTACTATTGTACCATAACTCCATCAGCAACAAATTACTCCTATAGTGTATCATGCGACTTAACTACTTCCCAAATCGCATATTTTGTAATAAACATCACAATTCCTCTATCAGGCATTAGATCCAACGTATCAAGCTTTCTAGCAGGCCTATACACTAACTTTATTATTAATAGCATTCTTGGTACTGGTCTTCTTGGGTCATCTACTCTATACATAAACTACACCGTTTACTATGTTGTGCAACTAAATGTAGGCGGAGTAAGTGGGTACGTGTACTATGCTCCGCTAAATGTAACGTGTAGCTACAACGTTCTCGTACTGTTTAGAACGTCGCTAGTATATGGAGACTGTACTCCTAATATTCTCGATATTGCGCTTGCAGAACTTCCAAGCTGGTCTCAGATAAAGTCGATCTCTGTGTTTATGATTGGTATTCTTGAGAGAACTAGTGGAGCTGGGGTTACCACCTCCTTCACGGTTGGTTTTCTTAATGCATCTCTCATTCCTGTACGTTAACTGTTCTTCCTACCACTATGACAACTGGTGGCTGAATCTTAAGCGAGATGCAGTCTCTAAGTCTAGTTACCTGTCTGATTTCTGGCTCTATGTATGCCCTAAGTATTGCTACGGGTGTATCTGGGTCTAGACCTCCCTGTATCAGTTCCTGTGCTATCTCTGGCAGTTTTGCTGCACCCATCAGGATGACTATAGTGTCAACTGCAGTTGCGAGCTTCTTGAAGTTCACGAACCTTTTTCCCTTTGCTGGATCCTCTGTACCTGTCACTATTGCTACACTACTTGCGACTCCACGTAGAACCAACGGTATTCCGTAATGTTCAGGTACTGCTGTTGCTGAGGGCACTCCGGGGATGACCTCACAAGGTATGCCCTCTCTTCTTAGTGCTCTATATTCCTCAAACCCTCTACCAAAGAGAAACGGATCTCCTCCATGTAGCCTGACTACAGTCTTGCCTCTTCTTGCCTTATCTAGTATTAGTCTTACTATCTCTTCCTGTGTACATGTGTGTCTTCCAGGCTCCTTTCCAACATATACCATCTCAGCGTCTGGTCTTGCATGAGCTAGAAGCTCTTTTGCGATTAGTCTATCATAGAGGATTACATCCGCCCTTCTTATTGCCTCAAGTCCCTTCACCGTTATTAAGCCTGGATCCCCCGGTCCAGCACCGACCAAGTACACCTTTCCTTTGCTCATGCAAGAACTACGCATTTCATGTAGTAATTCAATACTCTGCTCTACAATTAGCAATAAATATCCGTCTCAGTTACTCCTCCCATAGGTTGAAAACATGGCCCCACTGCTGATGATACTTGCTCTTCTAATTAACGTGACTGGGTATGGAGTGCCTGTCGTTAAGATGACTGTATGTGGAGGAAACCTGTACACTAATGTTACTCTTCCACTAGCAGCGCTGCCCTCGACAATGATCGTAGTTAACAGATGCAGTGGTGCTCCCGTGAACTTCATTCCATCGGTACACTATGTTGTTGTCCCAGAGTCTAGCTGTGCTTGTCCACTTGAGATAGAGTACATTGGTAAAGCTGAACTTACATCTAACCTAACGTTCACACTCAACATAGATCTAAGTAATGTTCCTAGTAACACGTCTGTCAGACTGGTATACTCAAAGAACGTCGTGATAATACCCTACTCGCTAACGGGACTGACCCTACTACCGAACAACACCGTGTTTATGAGAGGAGGACAGAAGTATCAGCTTAGCTACATAGTGTTAACCCCCCTGAAGACAGTAACCAGACCAGCTTCACCAACTCCAACAAAGACTGTGACTCCAGCTAAACCTACAACCAACAGAACAACCAGCCCCTCTCCACGCCCCACAAGTGTCTCACCAACTAGAAGCACCTCTAGCAGTACTCGTGTCACAATTCCGAGCTGGCTAGTTGGTGCGATAGCTGGACTAGTAATTGCGATAGTGGCTGTTACCCTTGTGATAGTCTTGATAAGGAGAAGAATCAAGACATCAACTCCGTATATAAGCCAGGTCTCAGCTGCTATAGAGGATACGTCACTGCTCTCTGAGAGCCAAGATCTAGAGCTTAGAGAGATCGACAGAGAGATTATTCGAGTACTGAAAGAGAGAGGAGGCGCTCTGCTACAGAGAGAACTATATAACATACTTAACGTGCCGAAGACAACTCTGTGGAGAGCAGTCAGGAGGCTCGAAAAGCTTGGCTTTGTTAAGATTGAGAAGCTTGGTAGATTAAATAGGATTGTTCTCTTAAGAGATCTCTAAATAGCTCATCATAGTTCTCTTCTCTGAGAATACTTTCTGCTATGTCCAGTTCCCACACTCTGTATGCTGGACATATATAGCATCCAAGCCTGTAGAACCCTATCTGATATAGCGGATTTAGCGGAATCTTGTTCATCAGCACATACAGCTGCACAAGGGCTGAGCTCCAGAACTTGAGTGGCGCAACTTGGTGATATCCCTCGTGTGTCCTTATTGGTGCCCTCTTAAGTCTAAGTAGACTCTCGTTATCTCTGTCCCCGACAACAACTAGTGGTCTTTTTGCCACTCTTCTTATTGCTCTATAGAGCGCCCTTATCTTCAACTTAGTACACCATCTGTTCTCGTGTGTTGGAAGTTCTCTCCTCTCTAGCTCTCTGTCTATTCCTGCATGCTCGACCTCTAGGCTTATTCTAAGAATCTCACTTACATAGTGGACATAGTGTAGGTTTAATGGTAGGTCTAGTCCTGTGTCGACGAATATGGGCGTGACCTTGTCCTTGCCAAAGACTTTTAGGGCTAGTATCAGTGCTGCAGTGCTATCTTTACCTCCGCTCCAAGGAACAATAACTCTATCTGGGTCGACTGCGTGATAGACCTGTCGAAGAAGATTCTCCGCAATTCTCTCATGATGCTTGATCTTGCCAGCACTTACGTCTACTGTGCTACCTAGGTCCATTCTCTCTAAAGATTCTCTATATATTGCAGGTGACACATATCTTGCATAGGGCTCACTGTTTTCCGGTATGACGATCTCTGCTACTCTTCGAGAGCCTACAACAATGTCGTGTTCATCATGTACACGCTTAATGACTAGAAAGACTGGTGGAAGTCTAGCCTTGATGCATCTCGAGTAGAGATCTGCGTGTTTCTTGCCTACGACGAAGTATACGTCGTATAGTGGGTGTGGAGGAATCTCTATGCGTGTGGAGGATCTGTATGCTGAGTATCCAAGCTCGTAGCACTTTGTACTGCGGATCCAGCTCAGCTTTAGTCTGAGCCTGGCTTTAGCCTTCTCAAGGTTTACTGCAGCCTCGAGAGGTCTCATGTTTCGCAACTTTGATGTTCGTAGCACATGGATCGACACATTAGCTAGTTGTTCAGTCTCTCTGAGAGAGGCTACTTCGTGATAATCTTCTCTCCCAACAAGCACGGCTATGTAAGAGGTAGGGTAGAGTCGTGCTAGATCACGAATCTTCTCTGCCGCCTTCTCTGCTGATCTCTCTCCTCCAAGTGTGACTACTTGAGTGAGGTCTCTCCAGGATGGATAGTAGTTCTCTAGTACGTGTGTTATGGAGTCCTTATCCTTCTTTGCCCTGACGACTATGATCAGGTAGGGTTTTGACACTCTCCAGAGTTGACGACTTCTCTCATCATATAAAGTAAAGTCTTGGAGAAACCTTTAAAAAGATGCTCATTCTAGAGACTCGAGAAAGAGTGGGGCCGTAGTCTAGCCTGGCTAGGATGCTCGGCTTGGGACGCCGCCCCGGCAAACAGGATGGCAGAGGTGCCGGGGCGAGCGAGGGCCCGAGTGATCCCGGGTTCAAATCCCGGCGGCCCCACCAATAACACGGGTTTTAAGCATCGTGGAAAAACGGGGATGTTCGTACGCTTAGCTTACCACAGTACCCTTGAATATTCCTGCATTTGTCTCTACAATGATCGTAGCAGCGTCTTGACACTCTCTTCCACTGAAGTATGCTGTCAGGATATCGCTAGATCTGAGAAGCACAGGTAGTTTTGTAGTGAGGTCATTCTTCTTCACGGTCGTTAGAGTACACCTAATATTGTTACCATTCTCGTCTAGTACTAGTATTTTCTCTATCTTCACGTTTCCCATTCCTATGTTTCTTATCTCTGCCACAAGCCGATTTGACGAGATCTGTATTCCCTTTACTGTGAGCTGAGCCACTCCTGCCACTCCACGCATGGTGAAGGTGTAGACTAGTGATGCCATCACTAGTGCAACTGCTATCCCAATTATTGTCCAGACAGTGTTTGAGAGTGCACCTCTCTTGGAGTGTCTCTGTCTTGGTCTTGTGCTCATTACGGGGTCTCCAACACGGTTGTTCTAAATGGCGCGTGTAGGGGTGTGTAGGGGTGCTTCTTGATGCTGGACGTAGTCTGGGAATTGCTTTTAAAAATTAGGTTGTTATTAAAGTACGATGAAAGCAGGCAATGAGGATATTTTTACTCTCAATAAAGCCCAAATACGGCTACGCAATACTTGAGGGTAAGAAGAAGTATGAGCTAAGAAAGTGTGTAGGCTCTGTTGTTAGACCTGGAGACCTCGTGATAATGTACTTCTCTTCTCCGGTAAAGGCAGTCGTTGGTTACTTTATTGCTGGCAGAGTAATAGTTTCGACTCCAGAGGAGCTCAGACAGAAGCTTCAGCTAGTAAAGGACTCTGGGATAGAGGAGGAGGACTGGTCGTACGTTAATGGCTTCAGAAAGGTCATGGCTATAGAGGTGAGGAGCCCAAGAACCTGCAAGAGGCTATCACTCGAGGAGCTACGTAAGCTCGGACTTAACCCGCCGATAAGCTACATGGCTCTGAAGGAGGATAAGGCGAAGATACTAATAAGAGAGTGCCAGATAGATGTCGAGATCAGGGGGGATCCATGAGCGAGGACAAGGAGATTGAGAAGCTAATCGAGAGGAAGGCCCTGCAGACTTGGCAGAAGGCTCTAGCAAGAAGAGCACAGGCTCAAGCCCCAAGAAAGGAGGAGGGTCCTCAGGATGTTGTCCTTAAAATCAAGAGCATCGTAGAGGGATCACGCGCGGATGAGATCATAGAGAAAGCAGTCAGGTACTATGGAGACCACGCGATCAAGGTGTTCAAGAGGATACTTGAGTTACATGAACGTGGAGAGATAAGCAAGTTATCCGACTACGAGCTATATGAGATCTTGAGAAGTCTCGGTATGAGGATACCGCTAGAGACTAAGGTGAGAATAGTGAGACATGGATCAGAGAAGTCATTCAGTGAAGCTCTATCTGAGTAAACAAGGCGCAAGACCAGAGTGATGAGAGTGTCCGCGCCACTGAGCAGTGAGGAGAACCCACGACGCTGAGTCTCAGTCTGGCTCTCTAGTACCACTCACCTAGAAGCCACCTATTCCCAACGTCGTACATCTTTAGTCCATACTCGCGTGCTATCTTGATCACGGTGTCCATGTGTCTTCTGCTTGTAGGTGGAAGATCTCTCATCAGGTAGTCTGGGTGAAACGCTAGAAACGATACTGGAATTTCCGTGTTTATCTCGTTGATTAGCTTACACACGTTCTCTACCTCTACCTCATCTATGTAGCCTGGAACCACCAGTAGGCTTATGTTTAGCAATGGTATTTCTCTTCTGTAATTGAAGTAGGAGGCTACCTCCTTGATGTTCCTCAGCACGATACTGTAATCTCCATCTGTGAGTGCGTTGTATACCTGAGGTGTACCTGCCTTTATATCGATCTTTATTATTCCACCGCTCTTCAACGCGATATCTATCATCTTTCGGAGGAACTGAGGCTTTACTTGCCCATTTGTCTCCCAGCAGATCCTTATTATCCTGTTCTCTCTCTGAGCTTTCTCGAGAATCTTAACTGACGTCAAGATTGAGTGTACTATCTGTGTTGAGGGATCTCCACCAAAGTAGCATACACAGGTGACGTTCTCCTTAGCTGCGGCAACTAGCTCGTTAACGTGTACTCTCTTGATGTGTGCTGCTAGGTGATACTGTCTATATTGCCAGTTCTGACAGTACAGACAGTCAAGGTTGCAGGACCCATAGAACACTGCCAAGTTGTAGTATCCTACCTCTGCGCCAGGTCTCACCGCATATCTAGGATATCCTCTACCTGTGCTTGCTGGACAGAACCAGCCTGCAACACAGTTTGTCGGTAGGGGGTCATAGTACCAGTCAAGTAGTCCCCACTCTGGGGATCCAGTCTTTCTTCTGAGTCTACCTGTGTCATCACAGGAGACCAATCCGCAATATCCAACTCTGCCTGGCAGAAGTCTGCAATCTCGAGGACAGAGTCCGCAGAGTACTCCATCTCTGTCCTGTGGCGTGGGATAGGGTAAAGCGAACTCTTCTCTGCTTATCTTGTGTGCCTCAAAGATGTATCTTCTCGCTTCATGAAACCTACCGCGTATACAGTCAGGACATACCTCCAGGATCCTGGACAACAAAGTCTCTCTGCCACACAGTCTACATCTCCTGTACTCAACGTAAATCCGGGGTTCTCGATGCATGTTCACATGACAAGTATCTTGAGGGTAAGACATAAAGTCTTAATGCTGAGGCATTGTTTAAAAGATCGTGATTAAATATTTGCTATCTCGGTGGAGTCTGAGATTATAAATTTTCCAAATATTCCACCAGTAGCTTCAGATGGAAAAATTAGATTGCTTAGAGAGGACATGTTTGACTTAGCATTTAATAGGGAGAGACTATCAATACTAAAACTCATAACCTTTAACGTTACTCGTCCTCTAATACTTGCTGAGAAGCTTCACATACCTAAATCGACTGTGTATAGACATCTGAACGTTCTGAGGAGAGCTGGATGGATCGTCAAGAAAAGCAATGGCGAGTACGTTCTCGCCTCGGGGATGTTCCTTGTCTACAGAGTTGCTGCGAGTGACGATGCTATAGCCATAGTGATAGTCAACAACAAGGGAGCATTCGTCGACAAGAGGACTGGCCTAGTCATAGTCACTGGTAGACAACCTCCAATAAACTGCATAAGATGCAGAGAGCTTGTGCGATGTACTGAGATCGCTAAGAGCATTGCGAGAGAATATGGAATAAAGCTTCATGCACTGACGCCAGCTGAGGCCTTTGTGGAGATACTGACTGAGATCTCTAAGAGGCTGCTAGTTCGGGGACTAGCACATACCTACATTGAGCTTGATGCTAACAGTGGTGCCGAGTAGTGGACAGGAACTACGGTATTACAGCAACTTGTTCCCAGGGATATTTCTTTGCCCATCTAGCTCTTCTATCTTCCTCAAGCTCTCGCAGCCTGTTCTCAAGGTGCTCCCGGGAGATCTTGCTGAAGAGAGGCTTGACGTTCCTAATCTCGTTGCTTGGAGGAACAGGTTCTAGAGCCTCCTCCCACACGTGTTCCTCTATACTATCACTGTATCCAAGCATCTTCCAGAGCCTGCTCATTGAGTTAGGAATCACGGGATACAGAGAGAAGGCCAGCATCTTCACCATCTGAAGTCCAACGCTCATTGCGGATTCAGCCTCGCTAGGTCTAGTCTTGATTAGCTCCCAAGGTTTACGCTCGTTGAGGAACTTGTTCCCAATTCTGGCAATCTCTACTGTCTCATGTAGAGCCTCCTTGAGCTTGATGTTCTCGTAGAGCTCCGTGACCTTACAGAATATATCTCTAGCCTTGTCAAGGTATGACTCATCCTCAAGCTTCACTGAGTCTGGGCTGGGAACTTTTCCCCCGAGTCTCCTCTCTATGAGCGACAGGACTCTATGTATGAAGTTTCCTATGGTGTCATTTAGTATGGAGTTTATTAGCTCGAGTGCTTGGCTCCAGGTGAAGCTTGAATCCCTAGTCTCAGGACGTATATATATGAGGATGAACCTCCAGTAATCGACGTCGAGTATCTTGAGAGCCTCATCTATCCATATACCTACTCTCTGACTCTTAGAGAACTTCTTTCCCTCATAGAGTAGGTACTCCGTTGCAGAGATTGTGTACGGCAGAACATAGCCCTCCCCGGACGCAATAAGCAGTGCGGGCAGTATTATTGCATGAAAAGGTATGTTGTCCTTGCCTATGAAGAACACGACCCTCGTGTTACTGTTCTTCCACAGCTCAAGTCCCTCTCTGCTATCTCTCCCAGCTCTAGAGAAGTACTCCATCGTTGCCGTTATGTATCCTAGCACAGCCTCAAACCAGACATAGATAGTCTTTCCCTCAGACCCTGGGAAGGGTGCAGGAATGCCCCACTTGTTGTCACGCGTCACAGATCTGGGCTTAAGTCCTCCCTGAAGTATTGCCAGAGCCATAGTCTTCACGTTCTCTGGCAGTCGGTCATTCTGCTCAATGTACTCACGTACAGCTTTCTCAAGCTTCTTGAGGTCTATGTACCAGTGCTTAGTCTCTCTCCACTCTGGCGTTGACCCACATATAGCACATCTTGGATTAATCAGCTGCTGTGGTTCAAGAAGTGCACCACATCTCTCACACTGATCTCCTCTAGCGTTCTCGTAGCCACAGTAGGGACATGTCCCAACAATGAACCTGTCGGGAAGGAACATCATGTCTCTTGGACAGTAGGGTAGCCTGTCCTCTCGCACAAATATGTACCCCCTCTCATACAACTTCATGAAGAACTCTCTCACAAAGTTTATATGAATATCTGACTCGGTCCACGTGTAGTTATCATAGCTTATGTTCCAGCAGCTAAATAGTCTCTTAACAATGTTGTGCATTCTCTCAACATACTCTCTAGGATTAACCCCGAGTTTGCGAGCCTCAACCTCGATCGGCGTCCCATGCACATCACTCCCACTGACAAAATACACTCTAGCTCCTCTCAGTCTCAGATAACGAGCAAAGACGTCAGCACTCAGAGCAGATCCTATCAGATTTCCTAGATGTGGAACAAAGTTAACATATGGCCACGCAGAACCAATTATCCACACAGTGTCCCTCAGGCTCCTGCTGTTCACGCAGTCGTAGAGCTCTACTCGACTTATAATATCTAGGCAAGTCGAAGAAACACACCCTTATTAGCAAGACAAACCTCATTAGCTAAGGGGACCCAGACTGAGCATAAGGAGGAGAAAAAAGAAGGAGGAAACAAGCAGTGGAGCATCAATTACGGCATTTCTCTACGGGGAAGAGGAACCTAGAGAAGCTGAGACGGCATCTAAACCTGTGGAGACAGCCAGCATCAAGACGGAACAGAGAGCAGAGTCTAAGGCTAAGAAGACCGAGGAGACCGGGAAGACTCCAGGCACAGTAAGCAGGATAGAGAGACTTGAGGAGCTTGAGGAAATGATAGTGGAGTACATCAGAAAGAGGGGAGGCGTTGTGACAAAGGACGACCTTGTGAGCTGGGCGAGGATGAGGGGAATAAAGACTGCGATGCTTCTTAGAGCCATAGATAGTCTCTCTAGAAAGAAGATGATAGTCAGGAGACTGTGCGACGAGAAGCTGTGCTATGAGGTCAAGTCGCCATAAGCTATAAGAATCTCTCGCTCAACGTCTATCAACGCTGTGTTCAAGTTGCATGATGTCTCGGCATGTGGAATCTTTGCCATATTGAGGAAGCCTAGCGCACCGAAGATCAAGGGTAGCCTGGTCGTGGATGCGATAGATGTGGTGAGATTTCGTGGATCGAGATATGGTGCTGGTTACGCAGTGTTCAACATAGAGCAACGCGATGAGCTGAGCCTGAAGGTTGGTCTGTTCCTCGTCAAGGATGGACGGGAGGAGAGCAATCTCAGGCTAGTTATAGATTCTCTAAAGTCCTCAGGAGCATCCGTGAGTGAGGTTAGCAAGATCGCGGAGACCGACAAAGTTGTTGACTACAGAGTCACGTTATCGGGAGTAGAGGACGTAGCTAAGCTTGAGAGATTGATATCAGACGTTAATGCTGTTCTCTGGAGCCGGGATAGGTCTGGAAGAATATACTTCTGGGGGAGAGCAATTGAGGTGTTTAAGGGGGTTGGCTATCCCAGAGACATAGCAGATCTCTACAACGTGTATGAACATAGTGGTGATCTCTGGGTTGCACATACGAGGCAGCCAACAAACTCTCCAGGCTATTACCCCTACTGGTCTCACCCATTTGCTGCGCGCGACATAGCCATAGTGCACAATGGTGACATAAGCTCCTTTGGCTCTAACATGAACTTTCTCCACTACTACTCAAACGTTAAGAGCTTCGTTGGCACAGACAGCGAGTGCGTGGCCTTCATAGTGAATCATCTGCTCAACTACGAGAGGCTCGACGTAGTGACAATATCTAGGATACTTGTAGGTAGCCCTTCTCTTGACCCTAGGGTGAGGTTGAGGTATCGAGGAGCAGTACTTGATGGTCCCTTCGCAATAGCGATTGGAGTGTACTGTGACGATGATCTCTATCTAATCGCGATTGTTGATCGTCAGAAGCTGAGACCGATAGTCGTGGGGGAGGATGACTACTACTACTATGTTGCCAGCGAGGAGTGCCAGATACGGTGCATCAGTCCTGACGCCAAGGTCTGGACGCTTGAGCCTGGAGGATACTTCGTAGCATCATACAGGAAGGGCATAATCAAGTACGGCAGATCAAGCATAGATCTTGAGACGTTCTTCGAGCAGACAAACCTGAGAACACGAGGCTACTTCAGGAGACAGCCCGTGCCAAAGCAGGACAACGTCATTGACGCGTATGGTCTGGACTACAGGCAGCTCAACGAGCTCATACTTCAGAAGCTTCTTGAAGGACACAGCACGCTCAAGATATACAACGTGTATGGACAGAGATACATTGGACTAAACTTGATGAGACACGGTGTGAGAAACGTTAGACTCGAGATCTATGGCGTACCTGGTAACTGTCTTGGAAACCTAAACGAGGACATAGAGTTCGTAGTGTATGGAAATGCTGAGGATGATGTCGGAGACACAATGCATAGTGGAAGGATAGTGATACATGGAGACGTGCGTGACGTAGTGGGACAAGCACTCCAGGGAGGGTACATATTTGTACGTGGTAATGCAGGTAACAGAGTTGGAATACTTATGAGAGAGTACAGAGAGAAGAGACCCTACCTGATAATTGGTGGAAGAGTAGACGACTATCTTGCAGAGTACATGGCAGGAGGAGTCATAATGGTCCTCGGAATAGACTCCTACCTGAACAACATAAGTGTTGAGCTAACAGGCAAGTATGTTGGCTCAGGAATGGTCGGTGGAAGAGTGTACGTTAGAGGAAGGTTAGCTCCGCACAAGGTTGGTCTGAGACCACCAAGGCTTGAGTTTACTCAGTCAATCTCAGCGTTGATAGAGGAGGGAGACATACCTGAAGACCTTGTCTCAGACCTAGAGTTTGGAGACATTGAGGCACTTGAGGAGAGACTTGAACGGGGAGGCTACAAGTATGCACTAGGCCTAGCAAAGATACTATATGAGAGTACGCACATAATAAGGACAGCGAGAGAATACCGAGAGCTCAGTGATGAGGAAGTGAGAGAACTTAGACCAGTACTACTCGAGTATGCTAAATACTTTGGATTTGACGAGAATCTTGTTGATGACCTTCTAGGCCAGAAGTACACTGTAGTGTTTCGTTACTCGAGAAGGTAAAGGTAGTTTTACCGCAGATCTCGTCTTCTGCTAATCTTCGATGTATATTGCTGGTTTTCCGGGAAGTGCACTCTGCGCTTTTCTAGCTGGATCGTAGCTTGGGCTTAAGGCGTCTTGTACTACTACCTCCTTAGCTCCTACCTTGACTGCGATGTAGCTTGCAAGGTCTCTTAGAGCCTTTATTTCCTCCTCTCTGCTCATCACTGCTCTGGGTATTACTCCGCTTGCCACTTTCTTAACAAGGTCAGGTATCTTCTGAGCATACTTCCTGAACTCCTCTCTTCTTGTAAGTGTGCGTATTACTTCTCTTAGATCCTTCTTGCTCTCAAGCATCTTAGTGATCTCTCTCACAATAGTGTACAATATCTCGTCTGGACCAGCGTAGAGGTACACCTTTGTTGGCTGCTTTTCACGCGCTCTCGCTATGCTCTTTATGTCCTCAATCACTCGCTCAGCAAGCTCAAGTGCTCTAAGTGGATACTCATCAAAATGCTCTCGTGGAGGCCACTTCTCGAGAGACACGAAGGTGGTGTTGCCCATTCTGTGCCAGATCTCCTCGCAGAGATGAGGTATGACTGGCTGTAGTATCCTTATCCACTTGTCCAGTGTCTTCCACAGCACGTATCTAGCTTCCTCAGTGTCTATGTTGCAGTGACTGTACAGATTCAGATACTCCTCGACTCGACGCATGTAGTTGAAAAATGCATTAACTACGTACTCTCTCAGTCTGAAGTTTCTCAGTGCCTCAGCTGCCTTATCTGCTAAGCTGTCTGTCAGTACCAGCAGCACCTTACTTAGCACTGTTAGCTCCTCGTAGGTGAAGGTTCTGGAGGGTCTTCCGAGACTGATCACGGCATTAACGATGTTGTAGAAACGCTCTAGCTGGCTAGCTACTACATCTACCTCTTTGTCTCTCCAGTCAAGTATGTTCTCTATGTCTGCCGCGTATGCTACATATAGTCTGAACACATCGGCACTATAGAGCCTCGGTATCTTTACAAGCTCTAGCACGTTTCCGAGAGACTTGCTCATCTTTCTTCCTTCTCTCACAACATACTCATTCAGTGAGATTGCGCGTGGCCAGTGTTGTGGAGGAAATATTGCTATGTGGTGCATTATGAAGAAGGTTAGGTGACTTGGTATCAAGTCAATAGCACTGTGTCTCAAGTCTACTGGGTACCAGTAGAGAAACTCGCTCCTCATTGACTCTATGACTGCTGGCTCGGCTCCTAGCAGACTACTTATCTCCTGGGCACTCCCCCTTCCCAGAAACACGTAGTCGAAGAATCTCTCTATCTTAACGAGGGCATCATCATCTCCTCTGTATGCCGCATCAAGTAGCTCAGCAAGCTTCTTGCTGAGTCCACTTTCTCTTAACTTCCTCACTATGGTGTAGAATGCCATGTAGATGGTTGAGTCGCTTAGCGACTCAATTATCCAGTCAGGATCCCATGGAAGTCTTGTGCCAAGTCCTCTCTTTCTGGCACAGGGTCTGAGTTCAAGCCAGTCAATAGTGTTTATGAACTGTTGACGATACTTGTCAGGTACTACGAACATCTTCTCCTGAACATACTTCTTAGCTGTCTCCTTCCAGTCCCTTGACCTATAGTCAATAAACCACTGATCGCGTATGACTGCCGCTATGACTCTGTTTCCTGTCCTAGTGTAGATTCTTCTAGGCTCGACCTCGTACATCTTGTCGCCAAGCTTCAAGCTAGAAAGCATGTCCTTGACGCGCTCCCTCGCTTCTGGCACCTTCAGGCCAGCAAGAGGAGTGTTCTCCTTCATTACTCCAGTGTAGAACTCTGCCTGATATACCTCATGTGTAGCCTTGTCTAGGAGCTCTCTATCAAGCTGTGTCTTCACTCCAAGCCTTCTACATATCTCTGGTGCTGGTAGCTCGCCAAGCTCTGACCTTATTATGCTTATTGGCTCTATATCTCTCACTATGTCTTCAATCTTGTACCTCTCTGCGAGCTCTCTGTTAGACTTAAGCTCAGTCAGTGCAGCATAGTCGTAAGGTGCGTGAGCTGGAACACTGTACACTACTCCCGTTGCTGTATCGGGGTCGACGAAGTGTGCAGGTAGTACAGGTACTCTTCTCTCTACAAGTGGTGCAACGACGTACCCCCCGACGAGGTCTGCTCCTCTCAGAGTCTTCATGATGCGTACCTCCTTATCCTGATACTGCAGCTTCCACGCAGCCTCCTTGGAGACTATCCATTTCTCGTCGTTAACCTGTGCAAGGACATACTCTGCATCGGGGTTGACCCACACGTTGGTTACTCCAAATATTGTCTCTGGTCTCAGAGTTGCAGCAACCAGGTACGAATCTTCGTCTACTAGTCTAAACTTTACTAGAGTGAACTCAAGTATCTTGATCTCGATCTCGTCTCCTCCCTTGATGTCGTGTTCGCCTACAGCATGTCCCTCAGCTGGGGCATACAGCACCACGTGTTTCCCCCTTGTTATGAGGTTCTTCTCACGTAGCTTGAGGTACTGCCACACTATGAACGCCGAGTAGTCTGGGTCACAGGTCGTGAATTGTCTCGTGAAGTCCATAGACAAGCCTATGGATCTGAAGTCCTGCTCGTAGGCTCTGGCAAAGAACTCTGCTAGTTTCCTCCCATCAGCAAAGCTTCTCACTATGTCGTCAACCTTCTCCTCGTCCTGCACGTAGTACCTCACGTAGCTTCTGTATCTCTCTATGGTCTCTCTGTCTCCTCTGGCGATCAAGTCAGCAATTGACTGTATGGGCGTGCCTGTCAGGTGCCAAGCTATTGGATACAGTACATTGAGTCCCTGCATCCTCAGGAACCTGGCAATTATGTCAGCAACGGTGAAGGTTCTGCCATGTCCTATGTGTGGAGGCCCTGAGACGTAGGGATATGGCACAGTTATGAAGAACTTCTCCTTGCCTCTCTCCGGCTCTGGAGAGAACACATTTCTACTGTACCACTCTCTCTGCCACTTTCGCTCAATTTCTCTAAGTAGCTCAAGGAACCTCTCTTTGCTCATTTAAAGTCACGTTGGTGAAGATGTAGCAGAAACTTAAGACTTCCCTTAGCTTGTGGACAAGTGCGTGAGGTACTAGAGTTTGTGCGTGAGCTATCTGAGAGAAACTGTAGAGGGATAGTTCTTGCAGAGAGACCAGACATCACGTCTCTGACAAGAGACTTAGTGCACACCGTGCAGGGATCTGTACTCTACGTTGCTCCAGGGGACCCTGTGTCGAGAGAGATCGCCAGATCTCTCAGAGGTCTTGTAGACTATGTCCAACTCAGAAGAGCTAACAAGGTGCTAGGACGTGAGTACGGAGCAGTGATCGTTGACCTGGAGCGAGGAGGCTACCTGACTCCAAACACTATCTGCATACTTGCCGACACTGTGAGAAGCGGTGGGGTACTTCTAATAGGTGTAAACAACCTTGAGCAATGGAGACCTGGCAGGTTTGGAGACAACTATGGAAGATATATCACAGAGTCTATACGCAGGTGTGAGGCACACCTCATAGTAGACTCGAGAGGAAACGTAGTCTCTAGAAGGGTACCAGAGTACAGTCTTGAGCCTCCTAGAAGAGGAGACCTTACAGAGAGTCAGAGGAGACTCTATGAGGAGTATAGGAGGTTTCTCGAGACTAGGGAGAAGATTCTCCTCATACGCGGGGGTCGTGGAAGAGGAAAAACGTACATGCTTGGTTACTTATCAGTTGACCTAGTACTCAGATACAAGCTTCCTCTCCTCGATGTGTACACTCCCGATGGAGTCTTCACACAGGCATTCGTGGCTGCTGTGGAGGATGCGCTGAGAAGAGCTATGGGTGTGAGGCCAGTCTCGAGTCCGAGAAGAATTGAGACGTACGAGTTTGTGATAAGGTGTAAAAAACCGTATGAGAGAATAGAGACTCCTTTCTTGCTCGTGGATGAGGCTGGACGCATCGGTATTGCTAGGATCAGGAAGTTTCTGTCTAGAGCTTACAAGACTATCCTGACATTGACAACGTTTGGCTATGAGGGATGCGGCAGATCATTTGAGCATATACTTGTGTGTGAGATTCAGAGACAGGGACTAAGCAGATCGGTGGAGCTTCATGAGCCAGTTAGATTTGCTGAGGGTGATCCTCTAGAGAGGTGGCTTAATGAGGTGTTCTTCCTCAAGACTTCCACGTCGCTGCAAGATTACTACACGTCAGCTCAGATTAAGTCTGAGGATGTCCAGTTTGTTGAGATAGGCAGGGATGCTCTTGCTAGAGACAGGGAGCTTCTTAGACAGGTAGTCACGTTACTGAGAGATGCTCACTACAGGTATAGTCCAGATGACATAGAGGTACTTCTAGATAGTCCAGCTCACAGGCTGTTTGCACTCAGGAAAGGAGAAGAGATCGTTGCTGTTGCTCAGATACGTGTCGAGAGACCATCAAAGAGCGAGGTCAAGAAGGCTGTCAGAGGGGTGGTGCTTGCTGGGATGCCTGTGTCGACAATCTTGGCTAGGTACTCCACAACAAGCATAGGGTCACTCCACATATGGAGAGTCCACAGAGTTGCCGTCAAGCCGCAGTATCAGAGACGTGGGCTAGGTAGCTTGTTAATAAGCAAGGTTGAGGAGAGAGGATCAAGTGAGGGAGTGGATCTCATTGCTGCAGTCTACTCTAGAACAGAGGTTACACGCTTCTGGCTCAGAAACGGGTACAGGGTGTTCTACGTCTCTCCGAGATTTAACAAAGTAACGGGAGAGTACAATGTTGGTGTTGCTAAGGCACTTTCAAGCAAGGGTGACCGTGCGCTCAAACTTGCACTTCAAGATTTCAAGAGAAGACTTATCCTTCTTGCCTCCAGTGTGTACAGAGATCTTGATGGAGAGCTTCTGGCAGAGATGCTGAGAAGCCTAGACGTGACGTGTCCAACAAGGATAGGAACACCGTCTCTTGCACAGAGAAGAGTAGAGATCTTTCTTAAGAACCTCGATTCGTATGAGGTTGAGTACGTTCAGGATGTTCTGTACACGAGGCTTGTGGAGCATCTGTCTACAAGTAGTCAGGTCAGTATTCCACAGAGAGAGTTCACAGCTCTCGTGATAAAGATTCTACAGGGAAAGTCTGTGAAGGATGTCGCGTCTTCACTCAAGGTTGGACTTGAGACAGCTAGAAAGATACTCAAGAGAGCTGCACTCTACGTGCTTGCTCCCGATAAGGCAGTGTAGTTTAGAACTTAAAGTCTTGACAACCCTAGACACAAGCTATGTCTGAGTTTGAGCTACTAACTGGAACTGCAGTCGGCATCAAGGTTGACGATGGGGTGGTCCTAGCATCTGAGAAGCGCGTAGCATATGGCTTCTACCTCATGAGCAAGTCTGGCAGGAAGGTCTTCAAGATCAATGACAGGATCGGGGTAGCATCTGCAGGTATACTCGCAGACATGCAGACAATAACTAAGATCATAAGAGCCAACCTGAACCTGTACTATCTAGACACTGGCAGACTGCCCTCAGTCAAGTCAGCCGCAAAGCTGCTCTCACTGATACTGTTTGAGCACAGGATACTGCCCTACATCTGCGAGCTGCTCATTGGGGGAGTGGATGAGGAGGGTCCACATCTGTTTGTGTTAGACCCAGCTGGCTCCCTGATAGAGGACAACTATGCTGCACTAGGTACGGGTGCAAAGATTGCGATAGGGATACTCGAGAGCGAGTACAAGCCAGATATGAGCCTGGAGGATGCTAGAAATCTGGCAGTAAAGGCAATAAGACAGGCAGTGTCTAGAGATCCAACCTCTGGAGATGGATGCGACGTACTTGTGATATCGAGATCGTACTCGAGAGAGGAGACTATTGGATTCTAACCACATGAATGAGGTGTGTTATTCTTGACTCATCCGCAGTGTTCCACGTAAGAGACCTATCTATCTTGCTCTCACTTGGAGAGAAGCTCTACGTGACGGAGCATGTCCTTAGAGAGATAAGGGATCCTCGTGCACGGGCACTAATTGAGCTACTGAGACCCGAGGTCATGCATGTAGATCAGAGAGAAATAGAGAGGTTGATGAGAGAGGCTCCGGGACTATCAGAGGCTGACTGTTCAATACTTGTATGTGTGGATCGTGTAAGGGAGCTAGGCAAGTGTGATGAGATCATCGTCCTAACGGACGATGCTCTGCTCAGAAGGTATCTAAGAAAAAGAGGGGTCAAGGTTGTGTCAATATATTTTGGCAGAAAGAGAACTAACTCTTAGGCTTCAGAGAGGCTTGCTAGTAGTAGATCTACTGGCACATTTATGATCTCGAGAACATTAACTCCAAGAGCTCTCAGAAATCCTGTAACCGTGCTTACATGTATGTTAGTCATTGTATTTGGCAGAACTATTACCTGGTTTCTAAGCAGCTCTCTTGCTCTCCTGGCATAGTACATGAGTGAGCTACTTACGTCTCTGACATCTCTGTAGTGCTGAATTATGCTAGGTCTAATCTCCAACGTTGTCCTTATCCTTATGTTGTACACCTGGCTTACCACAAGCAGAGGATCAGCCACCTCTTGATCGTTAACTATGCTCTGTCTCTGGCTGGAGAAGGGGTACATACCGAGACTTGACCAGTCAACAATTGTTGGTCTATCCAGCCCAACATTACGTACAACAGTGTACTCTAGCTCAAGCTCTCTCAGTCCCTTGCTTATCCTAGATTCATATATGGCTCTTGCAGCTCTGCGCAGAACAGGTCTTGAGACTGGCAGTGGTCTCTGTCTAACTCCCTGCTCCACGAGTAGTGGGTTCTCATATATCACTATGAGACCAATGTCAGGTAGCGCGAGGCCAGTTGATATCTTGAGAAACATGTTCATTAGGGACAGATCCTCAAGGTAGTGATCCACCTCGGACAGAAGCCTCACAAGCTTTCTTGCAAGATCACTTCTTGAGAGCACCCCTACTCTGAACCATCTTGACAAGACGTATACATCCTCGACTAATCTCAGAGAGCCCGTGATCTTGAGCCAGATCTCTAAGATCTTATCGACTAGCTTCTCTCTTTCCTCGTTGCTCTCGATTATGTATGGGAGAGTTGACAGTATGGCCCAGGGCTTGTCTCTGAGTAAGCTGAGATACCTATCAACGCTAGTGTATATGTCTCTACAGGCACCATGGTCGACGTAGAGGAGCATTCTCTCCCTCAACGCATGGTCTTAGGGGTAGTATCTTTGACTCTTAGGAGCACCTAGGTGAGACGTGTCTGAAAAGCGCCTTCTCATTAAGCCAGCAGTAAGGCTGCTAAGGCTTCCATATGGCATATGCATATTCAGTGAGCCTCCTAGCTCAATATGCAAGCTTAGACATGCATACTCATCTCTGAGACTTAGGGGGCTGTGCACCGTTGGTGACGTGGTGACGAACAATGTTGTCAAGTTCTGGAGAGTTCCCGATGTAGCGGTGATCGACTACACCACCAGAGGTGGAGAGAGCGTGTGTTCAGACATAGAGCCACTCTTTGACGTTGTCATGAACCTTGTACATGAGCGCTCATCGCTTACTCCAGAAATCGAGCACGTTCTTCTTAATTCTCGTAGGCTCGCCACACAGGGCAAGAGGGTTCTTGTCAAGGTTAGAGGTGAGGAGGATCTTCTGGCGATACCGGCAGTGCTTATACTAGACGGTTTTCTCGTTGTGTACGGAAACTACTTCCTCAACTGTCTAGTGTGTATACCATCTTCTACTGAGTACAGAAAGGCAGTGCTTAAACTGTACGTGCAGTTTCGATGAGGATGAGGTTGCCTAAGGTCAAGGTGGTGTCTGCAGTCAGCCTGGATGGCAAGATTGCTAGCAGGACAGGATACTCCAAGCTGTCTTGTCCCGAAGACCTGAGGAGACTTCATCTTCACAGAGCAAGCGTCGACGCGGTCATGATAGGTGCAAACACGGCAATAAGGGATGACCCAATGCTTACTGTCAGGCTCGTGCCATCAGAGAGGCAGCCCATACGTGTGATAGTTGATGGTCTGCTAAGGATACCAACTACGCTCAGAGTGGTCAAGACTGCAAGGGAGATACCCACGGTTGTGCTTACAAGCAACAGAGCTGACAGAGCTAAGGCAGAGGAGCTGAGACAGAGCTCTGTCCAGGTCGAGATATTTGACACGTATCCCATAGACCTGAGAGAGGCTCTCCACTCTCTCAGAGAGAAGTACAACGTAAGCAGCATACTTGTCGAGGGTGGTGGTACACTCATATGGAGCCTGATAAGGCAAGACCTCGTAGATGAGATCTACCTGACAGTTACCTCCTGCATATTTGGTTCAGGAACATCGTTCGTGGAGGGCGAGGGTTTCGCGACGTGCGAGGACTCGCCGAAGTTTCGTGTCAAGTCTGTGCTATTCTGTTCCTGTGGTAGAGAGGTTGTGATACACCTCATAAGGGAAAGATCTACATGACCCAGGTGTGGTATGGACATCAACGTCCTGAGAGAGCTCGTTAGGAAGTTAGACTCAGATCTGAACAGCCTCTCCGCAGCCTTACAGAGCTACATGAGAAGACACCTCTCTAGCTGCAACGTGAGGGACCTCCTGTCAGTCTTAGCAAGCCTAGTATCGGAGTGCAGAAACAGTCGTCTAAGACTCATGCTAGCTGAGCTAATGTTCAGAGATCTAGACTGCGAATACAAGGTTGCAACACTTGGTCCAGAGGGCACGTTCTCTCACGAGGTCTCTCTTAAGCTCTTCAGCGCGGATAGCATACTTCTGTGTACCACCATAAGAGATGTCATTAAGGCTGTACGTGACGGTGTGACGCCCTTTGGCGTTGCCCCCTTTGAGAACAGTCTAGAAGGAATAGTTCACGAGACCTTAGACTCTCTTGAGGAGTCTGACAGTGTGTACATAAACATGTGTATTGAGCATAGAGTGAACTTCTGCGTAGCTGTCAGCGATGACGTCAGGACTCTAGACGACGTTGAGCTCCTCTATGCTAATCCATATGCGTATCAGCAGTGTAGGAACAACGTTCGAGCACTTTTGAGAAACGTCAAGAGCGTAATATACGTCTCGTCAACTGCCGAGTCCGCGAGAGCAGTGAGAGAGTCCCGTAAGGCTGCATGTATAGTCTCCAAGAGCTGTGCTCTCCTGTACGGTCTCAGAATTGCTGCAGAGCATGTAGAAGATCAAGAGACATACACCAAGTTTGTGCTACTGTCAAGAACCTCTCTTAGCGAGGGCGATAGAACTGGTCTTATTTTCACGATACCTCACAGACCAGGTTCTCTCTACAGTGTGCTCGAGATTTTTGCTAGGAGGGGGATAAACCTGACAATGATATACTCTAGACCGACACGAAAGAGACCCTGGCAGTACTATTTCTACCTCGAGTTTGAGGGCTCACTCGTTGAGGACCTAGAGAGAGAGCTTAGCAGAGTGTGTCACAGCTTGAGACCTCTTGGATCGTATCTAGTAACCTCCTCCTACTAGCTCACTCTCCTATACATTAGCTTGAGCTCTAGCGCAACTATAAACGTCACAGCTATGAATATCTGAAGAAACGTGCAGTAAGTGCAGAGTGCATGTACCTCAAACAGCTCTATCCATATCAGATACGGTATGAGTGCTAGACCAAGTCCACTGAGGTAGAGTATTGCATCTAGAACCCTTCTCCATCCGAGAATGTAGTATATTGATAGTATGGCCTTGGTCGTGAACCACACTACCGCGATTAGTGCTACGGGTATGCTTATCACGTGATTATCAATCCTTATGTTCAGTATCTTGCTCTCCGGAGCTCTGGCAACTTTTGCACAGTTTACAACCAATTCTCCAATCTTTGCGTAGCATAGTGGTGGATTTACTCCAAGCGTGTATACATAGTAGTAGTAGAGTAATGTTATGACCCATCCAATGATGTTGGTCACCACGAGAAGAACATCGAGAATAAGTATTATCCTGAGAACATCCTCGCGACACCCTTTAGACATAAAGCTTAGGGATGAAGTTCAGATGCATCTAAAAACACTACCACCACTGTCAAAAAGTAAGGTCTATGTACTTGATCGGTGAGGTAGTAGACGAGCATAATGAACACATTTATCTTCGAGGAGGAGCTTGAGAACAGTGAAGAGATAGACGAGGAGGTGGAGGATCTAGAGAGGGAGGTAGAGGAGGTAGAGAAGGAGGAAGAGACTGAAGAGGAGGCTAAGGAGGCTGTTGAGGAGGAAGAGAGGGAGGAGGTTGAGGAAAGGCCTAAGAGAGCTAGCAGGAGCGAGCATGTTAAGCAGGTTCAGAGAGCTGTTAGAGAGCGAGAGGTCAGGATACAGCGTGTTCCTGTTGGGATAGAGGCTCTTGATGATGCGCTTGAGGGAGGGGTTCCTAGAGGCTCATGGGTTGTTGTTGGGGGTGAGCCAGGTACTGGTAAGAGCATCCTTGCAATACACTTCGCGTGGAGAGGACTGAGAGACAATGATAAGATAATCTACGTCACGACGGAGCAGGAGTTTTATGACGTTATTCTGCAGGCAAAGCAGTTTGGCATGGACTTTGACAAGTACAATGTGTTTAACCTCGCTGAGGCTGTGCAGTGGGGTAAGTCTGAGAGGGAGTGGCAGTTCAAGAAGCCTGAAGAGAGTCCTGACATAGTTGTGGTTGACTTGTTTGGTCTAAGCAGAGTTGCTAAGCTTGCTCTTCAGGAGCAGCTACAGTCAGCGAGGGAGGGTGCCAAGAAGACTACTAGGCGCATATATGCACCTTGGAGTATAGATACGCTGATTTATGCGCTCGACATGGCGTATGAGCTTCTTGAGGTTGAGCGTGGAAGACATGTACGCCTCGTGATAGACTCAATGTCAACCTTCTGGGTTGACAAGCCGGCAATGGCCAGAAGGTACAGCTACCAGCTCAAGCTTGCGTACCACAGGAGTAATATTACTGCATTCTTGACAAGCCAGTACGCAAGCACTACACGAGGAATCTTCGGGTTTGGAATTGAGCACATCGCAGACGTGGTCATGGAGACCTGGATGAGTGACGTCAAGTCCACCAAGAAGGTTGAGCGCTTTCTCGCAATTAAGAAGGCCAGGATGACTGCAGTGAAGCACACAATATTCAGGATAGAGTTTGTGAAGGAGGGGAACATAAGCAAGCTAGTGCTTGTCCCAGTCTAACAAGAACTATAGCCACAGTACGAGAAGTAGAGCACGATAGAGATGTACTCAAGCGTAAGAGTAAGTGTTCCAGGACACGTACACATAGGCAACTTTGACCTAACTGGCGACCTAGGTAGAGTCTTTGGGACACTGGGAATAGCCTTAGAGAGACCCCGGCTCGTAGTCGAGCTTCAGAGAGCTCCTCCTGGAACAGGCATAGTGGTTGACTCACCTGACGTCACGTATAGAGAGCGTGCTCTCTACTACGCTGAGCTCTCACTTAGAGCACTTGAGATACAGGAAGCTGACGTGAAAATAAGGATCTGCGACATAATTCCAGTACATGTAGGTCTGGGATCACAGACTGCCCTTGCACTAAGTATTGGTGTTGGATTAGCAAAGCTATACGGCATTGATGTAGATGTGCTTGATCTTGCAGTTAAACTGCGTAGAGGAACAGTGTCTGGCCTAGGTCTCTACTCATTTCTGTATGGTGGGTTCATAGTTGATGGAGGTGTTAGACGCGTGGGAGCAGGTCCTCCTCCCCTCATATTTCGATGTGACTTTCCACAGAACTGGTACATTGTTGTGGCAGTTCCGTCAAAGCCGATAGCGAAGATTCTCGAGATCAAGCAGAGAGAAGATGACATACTAGCAAGTCTTGAGCCTATGCCTAGCGAGCTATCAGCGAGACTCTCTAGACTAGTCCTAGTGAAGATAATACCATCAATAATAGAGGGAGATATCGACGAGTTTGGACAAGGCATAACAATGTTTAACAAGACTGCGGGGGAGTACTGGAAGGACAAACAGGGAGGCCTAACATACTGCGACCCCATCGTGGAGGAGGGGGTGAACTTAATGCTACGTCTCGGATGTCGCGGTGCATGCCAGTCTTGCTGGGGGCCAACCTTCTACGGGATCGTAGAGGGGGAGTCTGCTGCAGAGAGAGTAGCCAAGGAGATCAGCAAGTTTCTGAGCGAGAGAGGTGGTGGACTAGTACTCTACACCCGGGCTGATAACAGGGGAGCAGTCATTGAGGGCGTGTAGGAGATAAAGTTGGTTTTCTAGCCATAGAGCCAGGCGTGGAACCATGGTTAAGGCAGTTGGAATTGATCCTGGAACAATGAGCATGGACATATTTGGCTTTGACGACGAGACTAACGAGGTAATAGCTGACCTGTCTGTTCCTAGAGACAAGGTTACAGAGAATCCAGCACTCATAATTGACTTACTGAAGAAGATAGAAAGAGAGGTTGGGGGCATAGATGCGATTGTTGCCCCATCTGGGTATGGCATGCCACTTAGGAAGGCATGTGACGCAGAGGACTGGGAGATAAATCTAGCAACATTCGTCTCCAGGCAAGATGCAGAGAGACGTCTCAGAATAATGGGCCTTAGAGAGCTAATGTACAGGTTGAAGAGAAGCAACCTCAATGTGTGGTTTGCGCCGGGGGTTATTCATCTACCTACCGTCCCGAGGTACAGGAAGGCAAACAGGATAGACCTAGGCACGGCAGACAAGGTGTTCACAGCAGTGATAGCAGTAAAGGATCACGCAGAGTACTACAACGTTCCTTATAGTGACTCGAGGCTAATAGTTGTCGAGATAGGGTACGCCTACACGGCAGCACTAGCGATAGAAAACGGCAAGATTGTTGATGCAGTCGGTGGTACCTCTGGCTGGACAGGATATCTCGGCATGGGGTTCATGGATGCAGAACTAGCATATGCTCTCGCAAACGCGTTGCCTGAGATCTCTAAAGAGACTCTCTTCAGAGGAGGAGCAGCATACATTGCAGGAATAGATCCGAGAAGAACAGACATAGAGGAGTTTGTTAAGCTTGCACGCAAGGATCCTAGAGTCAGAGAAGGCTATCAGGCAATGATTGAGGCAGTACTTAAGGACATAGCCTCGCTTCTGGTGACGGTAAGAAAACCGAGAGAGATTCTGCTAAGTGGACGTTTTACAAGAATTGAGGAGTTTAGAGAAGACCTATGCTCTGCAATACGAGAACTGCTAGAAGACCTTGGCGTAAGAGCAAACATCAGGACAATCAGAAGAACAGCCAAGATAGCCAAGGAGGCAGCTGAAGGTGCGGCACTAATAGCAAATGGCATCGCAGGAGGCAAGTACAGGAACCTCATAGAGGTGCTGGAGCTGGACAAGTCATCAGGAACAATCCTAGACTACGTAATGCTTGACGAGAACACAAGAAGGACACTATTTGAGTACTTCACTAGAGCACACACATCCTAGAGTTACTCAATCCAGAATCAGGTACTGATAGGACTTTACTCGCACTGTACTAACCACCCGAGGACCTCCGAGTCACAGAGAGCCGTTCTGCGGCTCCCTCCTCGGAGTGAGGGCATGTATATCATCTGTGGATAACAATTTAAACATGTGGCTAGGGTCCTAATTCTGGCTCAAAGCCTAGTGAATGATGATACTGGGTTTCACCCGAGATAATGAGGACAGGCGCTTCGACTGACTCAGCAAGCCAGGTCTCATCAACACCTCAGCCGCTACCACTTTCATCACTTCTAGCTACATCATGCCTGAGACTATCTTACCTGCAGTAACCGTGGATAGTAGGGGTCAGCTAAACCCCACCTTCATCACTCTGTCAGAACCCCGAAAGAGTGCATCATCCTCCTGAAGCCTTTTATTTCACTAAGTTTCGACTTAGTATGTTGCTTTGAGCAGGTGTTCCTCTCCCGCGTGTAGGTATTCTAGCAGAGTCTCTAGCGGGATGACTAGCCTAATTACACCTCCCTGAAGAACTAGAAGTAGATGTACATCGATTCTTCCCTTCTCTACGAGATCTCTTGAAACTCGTATTCTGTATCTAGTCGGATCATACCCCATCATGCGTGCAGCATTCTCAACTACCGATCTCAGCTCTGGTGGCAGCTCATCAAGAGGCTTGTATCCTCCTTCTCGTTGCTGTATCTCTTCAGGTACTGTCAATGTTATCAGGTGCAGCACCGTCATTGTGGCCTGTCTTATCAGGTTAACTATCGTGTTCAAGTCTCTTGACAGTATCACTATGAGTTCCCTAGAGTGGTCAATTATCTGGATAGATGGTGGGCACAGTATTGTCCTGCCAGCTTGTGCAGACAGTATCTGAAGAGCATTTAGCAACGTCTTGTGACAAGTCTCGTGAAAGTATAGGTACTCCCTAACTAGAGCCTCTCCAGAGGTTCTGTCGCGAATTCTACGTGTATACATGTATGCCACATAGTTCTCTCCGGTCACGTTATGCGTTAGCTCTTCTCTAAACAGGTCTCTGACTATTACGGGTCTCTTACATACTGGGCATATATGTACGTGTAGATTTACTGACACTTCTCGCTCTCCCGGGCTATTCTCCCGGGAAGTCACTTAATATGTCTTAGACTAGCGAGTCATGATGGTCTCAGTAGCTGCAGTGCAAGCCTGAGTTCCTCAACATATGGCTTAGCATACTCCGTAGCAAGGAACTCACTTGGGGAGAACACTGACACAACTCGTCCACCAGTCATGTAGCATATTCTCTTACCCAGATATAGTGCCTCAAGTAACGTATGCGTGACGTGGACTACCGTGACTTCTAGCTTAGAGGTAATCTTTCTTAACAGCCTTAGTGCACTGACTCTAGTATCTGGATCAAGTGCAGACAGAGGCTCGTCAAGAAGCAGGACTTCTGGATTAATCACAAGTGCTCTAGCTAGAGCTACTCTCTGCTGCTCACCGCCAGAGAGCCGGCTTGGCTTTCTCTCAAGGAGGTGATCTATTCCCAGAAGTTCAGCAATCTCTCTCACTCTTCTGCTGATCTCAGCCTTAGGAGTGCCTCTAACTTTAAGCCCAAATGCTATGTTGTCAAAGACGTTCATGTGTGGAAAAAGCGCATAGTTCTGCGGAACAATAGCTACGCCACGTCTCTCTGGAGGCTCCCGAGTAACGTCTCTTCCTCCTATGGTTATCCTACCTCTCCTTGGCATAATTATGCCAGCGATAGTGTTTATGAGTATGCTCTTGCCTGCACCGCTCGGTCCAAGTACCACAAAGTACTCTCCTTGCTGTACCTCAATGTGGTCTACATGAAGCTTAAAGTCGGAGAGGACAACCTCAACGTTCTCCACCTCGATCTCGCTCATTCCTTGATACGTGAGTTAGCTTCTCAAAATTATTCTTATTGCGCTGAATATCGCTATAGAGATCAACGCTAGTGGCACTGCTAGAGCAATAGCATACTTGAGCCCAAATGCCTGAAAGTACTCTAGCACAAGTATGTTGACGGTCTTAGGATAATACGCCACTATGAGTATGGCGCCAACCTCACTAAGAGCTCGTGCCCAGGTAAGTATGCTTGCCGCAACGATCGATCTAGATATCAGAGGTAAGGTCACAGAGAAGAACGTCCTCGTCCTAGATGCACCTAGTGTACGTGCAACATGCTCAAGCATTGGGTCAATTGACGCGACAGCAGCCTTCACCGTGTCTATCATTATTGGTGCCGACACGTACATCATCGCAAGCACTACTCCTAGCAGACTATCCTCAACACGTACCCCTAGCAGAGACACTAGAGGCGAGAGAATTCCTCTCCTCCCAAATGCCGACAAGATCATTATACCTGACACAACGTGAGGCATTAGCAGCGGCACATCAAGTATGCTCTCAACAAGAGGCTTGCCTGGAAAAGAGTACCTAGCAAGCACATACCCAGCAGGCACACCAACAAGAAGGAGAATGAGTGTAGCTATTCCTGACGCCACGAAGGTTGTCACGAATGCACTCCTGACCTCGTACGCGTACTCTGGACTCGTGAACAGCTGCAGAAGTACGTGAACATTACATGAAACAAAAAGAGATGCAACAGGGATCACTATGAAGAGAAACGCGAGAGAAGTTAGACTTGATAACGCAATAAGAAATAGCTCTAGCCTACGAAGCTGTTGCGTTAACGATCTTGACATACTCTCTCAGCTC